>JARYMF010000012.1:0-88856 GCA_029907255.1 Armatimonadota bacterium | reverse complement strand
GTGCCTGGAGATACGCCAGAGTAGTTATATCCATTGGGGTTGTATACGCAGTTGTTGCGAAGCGTCGGCGAGCCACTGGAACGGTATATCCCTGAGGTGTTAAATGCAATTATGTTGTTTGAGATGGCAGGAGTAGAGGAGGAACCAGTGCAATATATCCCTCCGCCGTTCGGCGATGCGCTGTTTCCAATTATGGTGTTGTTCGAAATGATTGACGAGGAGTAGCAGTATATCCCACCGCCACCGCTGCTGCTACTGCCGCATGCGGTGTTCGCGGCTATAACGTTGTTTGCAATGATGGGCGAGGGAGAGCTAATGCAAAAGATTCCACCGCCAGCAGTGGATGCTGTGTTTTCTGCTATGGTGTTGTTTAATACAATTGCCGAGGAACCTGAGCAGTATATCCCACTGCCGTTAGATGCGCTGTTTCCAACTATGGTGTTGTTAGAAATGGTTGGCGAGGAGTAGGAACAAAGTATTCCGCCACCGTCGCCGCCGGGTGCACTGTTTGTAGTTATGGTGTTGTTCGAAATGACTGGTGAGGAGTAGAAGCAGTATATCCCGCCGCCGTATCTGCCCGTGCTGTTTGCAGTTATTGTGTTACTTGAAATGATTGGTGAGGAGTGGTTGCAGTATATCCCACCGCCGTAGGTTGATGCGCTGTTTGCAGTTATCATGTTGTTTGAGATAATTGGTGAAGCGGAAGAGCAGTATATCCCTCCACCATTGGCTGCATTGCCATTTCGTATCGTAAAGCCATCTATACGTGCAGTGTTAGCGCCTATATTACTAACTGTTACCACTGAGCCACCCTGGTTGCCATCCAAAATAGTCGCATTAGCTACCCAGTTCCGCTGCTCCCTCAACGTCTCAGTCCCTGCAAAACCTCCATACACATGCACAAAACTTCTCAGAGTTATACGCTCAACATATGTCCCAGCGGCTACCCATACCTCTCCACCTCCAGCAGCATAAACAGCATCTATCGCAGATTGTACACTCCTCTTTGCACTTGACCAGCTCGAACCATCGTTGCTGTCATTGCCACTAGGACTCACTCGAACAATTACAGGCTCTACCTCACATGCCGTACCATCCGACTCATCTGCCCCTATGTCTACACTAACTCCCTGTATCCTTGCCTGCCCATCAATGTCAACCCATCCAGGCTGTACTACACTGCTGTCACCAGCATCAATACACGGAGAATCAAGCTTTATGTGGAAGTTCCCATACTCCAAAGAACAAAGCTTCGGGTCAACCTGAATGTCGCCAGTGCCTGGAGATACGCCAGAGTAGTTATATCCATTGGGGTTGTATACGCAGTTGTTGCGAAGCGTCGGCGAGCCACTAGAATTGTATATGCCTGAAGAATTGAACGCAACTATGTTGTTTGAGATGATTGCCGAGGATGGACTGGCGCAGTATATCCCACCGCCGTAGGTTGCGCTGTTTCCAACTATGGTGTTGTTGTAGATGGTTGGCGAGGAGGAGGAGGAACAATATATCCCACCGCCGTAGCTACTTGAGGACGCTGAGGAGCTGTTTCCAACTATGGCGTTGTTGTAGATAATTGGCGAAGAGGAGGAGCAGCATATCCCGCCACCGTAGGATGCGTTGTTTGCAATTATTGTGTTGTTTGAGATAATGGGTGAGGAGTAGGAACAAAGTATCCCACCACCGCTGTCATACGTTGCTTTCCCATTTCGTATCGTGAAGCCATCTATACGGGCGGTGGTGGCACCTATATTACTCGCCTTCACCACTGAACCACCCTGGTTGCCATCCAAAATAGTCACATTAGCTACCCAGTTCCGCTGCTCCCTCGACACCTCAGTCCCTGCAAAACCTCCATACACATGTACGAAACTCCTCAGCTCTATACGCTCAACATATGTACCAGTAGCTACCCATACCTCTCCACCCCCAGCAGCATAAACAGCTTCTATCGCTGACTGGACACTCCTCTTCGCACTTGACCAGCTCAAACCATCGTTGCTGTCATTGCCACTAGTGCTCACACGAACAATTACAGGTACTATCTCCTCACATGCCGTACCATCTGACTCATCTGCCCCTATGTCTACACTAACTCCCTGTATCCTTGCCTGCCCATCAATGTCAACCCATCCAGGCTGTACTACACTGCTGTCGCCAGCATCAATACAAGGAGAATCAGTCTTTATGTGGAAGTTCCCATACTCCAAATAACAAAGCTTCGGGTCAACCTGAATGTCGCCAGTCCCAGCTGATACTCCCGAGTAGTTGTAACTGCCTGGGTTGTATACGCAGTTGTTGCGAAGCGTCGGCGAGCCACTAGAATTGTATATGCCAGAAGAGTTGAACGCAATTATGTTGTTTGAGATGGCTGGCGAGGAGGAAGAACCAATGCAGTATATCCCGCCCCCATTAGTAGTGCTGCTACCGCGGACGATGTTTGCAATCAGGGTGTTGTTTGAAATAATTGGCGAGGAGGAGTAGCAGTATATCCCACCGCCGCCGCTGCTGCTACCGCCATAGGCGGTGTTTGCGGCTATAATGTTGTTTGCAATGACCGGAGAAGAGGAGTAGCAGGCGATTCCACCGCCGCCCTCAGGCACGCTGCTTCCACTTGTAATACTGTTAGAAGTTATGACGTTGTTTGAAATGGTGGGCGAAGAAGAGGAGCAGTATATCCCACTGCCGCCACCTGCTGCGCTGTTTGATCTTATGCTGTTGTTTGAGATGATTGGCGACGAGGAATAGCAGTGTATCCCACCGCCGTAGGTTGCGCTGTTTGTAGCTATGGTGTTGTTTACAATGATGGGAGAGGAGGAGGAGTAGCAGTATATTCCGCCACCGTAGTTGGATGCGCTGTTTGCAGTTATGGTGTTGTTTGAAATTATTGGCGAGGAGTTGGAGCAGTATATCCCGCCGCCGTTGGATGCACTCCCATTTCTTATTGTAAACCCATCTATACGGGCAGTGGTGGTGCCTAGATTGCTCGCTGTCACCACTGAACCACCCTGGTTGCCATCCAAAATAGTTACATTAGCAACCCAGTTCCGCTGGTCTCTCTCAGTCTCAACACCGCTGAACCCACCATACAAAGCCACATCCTTCTTCAGCGTTATACGCTCAACATATGTTCCAGCGGCTACCCATATCTCATCGCCCGCAGAAGCCGCATTTATCGCAGCCTGAACCGTTTGATAGGCATTGTCCCAGCTGTCACCAGGACCATTTGCGGGGGAATTCCACTTGACGCGAATGATACTGGCCGAAGCAGAAGCCGACAAAACAAGAAGAATGCACACAGAAAGCAGTAAAATCCTGCAAAGACTTCTCCTCTCCATCTCTTGCCTCCAACATAAGAGCTGTATCACTCCACAGGCGGCATAGGAGCCTTAGGGGGTGAAATATGGGTTAAATAATATACTAGCAAATTTAAACCAAATTGTCAAGCGGTTTATTGTTCGGGCATGTTGCTCTTCGGCTATTGTGAGATGTCTGAGGTAGGGTGGGGAGGCTTGCATTTAGGTAGCAAGGATAGCTTGCACTCCTCGCCACCTTGCACAAACAGCGGCAGTCTCGCGGACCAGGTGTGAAGTGTGGATATATGCCCATGCCGAACTTTCTTCTCATGCGCGGAATCAATAGTTGCTCCTTTCACAGGAAACGCCACTTCGATTAAACGACGATCAGCCATTCGAAGTACTCGTTGTCCACTTTAAGAACTCTTCCCCTTTTATCGGTTTTGGACATGATGGCCCCAATTCGCCGATGAAGCGCGATGTGACAGTATAAGCATACTCTTTCCTCTTTCTTTGCACTCTAACTCCCATCTTGTATGCAAGCTTGACAGGAAGACAGGTAACACTCGATAGTATTAATGTGTTCCTAGACCGCGTGATAGCAACGTAGAAAAGTCGGCGTTGCTCTTCCAAGAAATGTTGCTTCTCTTCATCGGTCTTGGCATTATTCGTTTCAGAAGGAATCAGACCTTCGACACACCCCGCCACCACTACCAAATCGGCAGTCAGTCCTTTCGACTTGTGAAGGCTCATGACTCGTACATAGTCCACATTGGTCGGCAACTCGGGCTGAATTAGATTTGTTCGGAGGGCGTCGAGCAAAGTGGAGGCATCATAATCCGCTTCATCGATCACAGATGCAAACGATCTAAAAGGCTCAGACCATGCGTTTTCTGCTGGGAAGAGAGCATCAAGTAAATCCGCGCCGTAGAGATCGCCCATTTGAGTTTTAAAATCGACCAGTTCCCGATAACGTTCAAGCAGATATCCAGTGTTCGACAATTGTAGATTCCCTTTATTGAGCGCGTCCAGCGCTTCTCTGGGCGATTTGCCATTCTTCCGGCAATACTCTCTGAGCCGCGACCATTGTTTGCTCGCGAGGTTTTTGCTTCCAAACCCACACCAACACCGAAGCGCGACGCGGTCATCGGGTTCAGCGAGCAATGTAAGAAGCGTGAACATCTGCTGAGATTTTGACTCCTCCAACTTTTGTGGCGAGCCATCGAATGCTTCCTCGCTGAAAAAGCTGTGCGCCGGTATTCCTTTATGATTGATTGAATTCCTGATAGCGTAGCCTAAGTCTCGTCTAGGAGCTAGTATAAGGACACCGCCGGGCTCCACTTTCCCCGAGGCAATGCGGGTCTCAACAAACTGGGCGATACCCTCAGCTTCTTCATCCATACTCTGCCACTGGACGACGTATACTTCACCTTGGGAATTGCATGTCGAATTCTTCTCCAGGCTCCTTTGAATGCGGCTTTTGTTGTTAGAGATCAGAGAGTTCGCCATCATTACTATCTGATCCGGGCATCGCCGGCACCCATTTAGACTTATAGTTTTTGTTCCTGGATGATTTTCTTCGAAACTCGCGATACCATCTGGATGCGCGTACTTGAATGAGTATATCGACTGATCCTCGTCTCCTACGACGGTAAGGGAACCATTTTCGGAAAGTAGATCTAGTATTGACTGTTCGGCACGGTTCAGATCCTGGTATTCGTCCACAAGCACATGGTCAAATTTGTCTCTCTCGGGGCACTTTGGGTTGTCTCTGATATAGCGCAAGGCCTCGGGAATAAGCTCGCCGATGAGCATTGCTTCGTGGAAGCGTAGCCAATCACTAAGATCATCACTGAACCTTTTATCCTCCTCAGATTCAGGCCAGCCCGGCATCTCGTGCTGAAGCCTAGCCCACGCGGCGTTAAAGGCTTGTATCTTATTGATGACTTCACGCAAATCCCCGTGTCTTGCCTTCAAGTCTTCTTGTAAGAAGCGTTCCTCAAACTGAAGCAATGGTCGAGGATGCCGTCCAGTAATCTCAAGAACTTCTGATCTATTGAGCATAGAGAAACATAAAGCGTGTAATGTACCAGCGTAGACTTTCTCTACACCCTCTATGCCAAGCTTGGACAATTCTGATTTCAAATCGGCTGCAGCCGTGCGCGTAAATGTACATACCAAGATTTTGTCTGGAGAAATGTTATCATTCTGGATGAGCTTGGCAACCCTGCGTACAAGTGCAAAGGTCTTGCCCGTGCCTGGGCCGGCAATTACTCTTAGCGGAGAACAGGGTGTCTCCGCGATATTCTTAGTAACACCGTCAAGTCCATCATCCCATTTCATGCTATTCACCCTTCGCCGCGTCGAATATCTCGGTTTCAGATATCCTGACGCTTCCTATTGTTTTCGCCAGCAAGCTACCGAATGGGTCCTGCGTTCGCAGAAGCCTCGGATAAGCCGTGGCGCAATCGTAAACTCCATAAAGCCAATAGCTACTTCGAAACCGGCGGCTTCCTATATCTCATTGCTGGCAGCAGCCGACTAAAACAAAGAAAACGTACACAGAAAGCAATAATGCGGATAGAACCACATACTTTTTGTCTTCAACTACTTTAGCCTTAAATATGGCATTACACCCAAATGTGGTGGGTGGTTTTAAAGGTAAAAATAAGTTTGAATTATATTTTAACAAACAATGCCTAAATTATCAAGCGGTTTATTGTTCGGGTATGTTGTTTCTCTGCAATTGTGAGGTGTTTCAAAGGTGGTCGAAGAGAGACAAAAGGAGCACATGCAGGGGAATTTAGAGGCTACTATATCTACAGGTTACTAGCAATGCAAACAGCGCTCACATCAGTTTTGTTGCCCAATCTCACGTTAGAAATGAAAAAAACCCCGCCGGTTAGTCCAGCGGGGTTTTTGGGTGGAGAGAAACTTTGTCCGCTATTGCGTAGTGGAGGAGATGCTAACTTCACAAAAAGTGACGGTGGGGTTCTCTCAAGTCCAAGAGATCTGCTTTCCGTTTATACCACGAATCATTCTTTCATGTAGGCTGCACAAGCGACTGAAGAGGTTGCGAACACCAATACAAGGGAAGCGTCGATGGCGTACCGAATATCCACGCCGAAAACTATCGACAGCAACGGCACAAGGACTATGCCGCCACCCCATCCATCCGGCGAGCCCAACCAGGCTGATGTCAGTACGCCATATGAATCATATCTGTGCGTATATCTCACTACAAATATACAGCGATATGCGCCCATAACACCCGTTCATCCTGGCGATATGACTACCAACAATGAGGACCGGTAGTAATAACTGGATTAACGATCTGATATGCGATATGCAGAAACTGTCTGCGTCAGCAAGCAAGCTCAACTGCGTGCGATGTTAGCCTACAGTCGCTGCCTATTGCTCGCTTAGATTATTCACATCTTCTATGAAGGATTCCATCGATTTCGTTAGGCTTTGGGGCACGACCCCCACTTC
Organism: Armatimonadota bacterium; assembly: GCA_029907255.1. Lineage (NCBI taxonomy): Bacteria > Bacillati > Armatimonadota > Armatimonadota bacterium. The sequence goes on along the minus strand of JARYMF010000012.1, from coordinate 82,071 downwards.
CGAAGATACTCTCTGCCGGCGTCGGTGATTCTATATTCATGCCTGGCCGGTCCACTGCTGCTGGTATCGCGGACTGGTTACCGAGAGTCTGCACCTAACCACCTGCAGATACCATCTTTGGCATCTTGGCCAGGACAACTGCGAGTGTCTCTCGTTTGTTATCTCTGAAAAGTGTTAGAGCCAACTTCTAACCGACAGCCGCCTTCCCCATAAATTCCTGGAGAGGATCTGCACTCTCCAGCGGCTTGCCGTTCATGCTGATGATTATGTCGCCTTCACGTATACCCGCACGCTTGGCAGGGCTGTCTGCGGCTACAAAGCCTACGATATCCCCAGTTGCAGTTTTGCCCTCACCAGATTCATGATACTCTCCTGGGTAACCATACCCTCAAATTTCCCTTCGTGCATTACCAAGAGCCCCCGCAGATTGCCACGGGCCATTCGCATCAAGGCATCAAAGGCATCGTCGTTCTCGTCGATCACAAGTTCTTGTTCGGGTGGTTTGGCGACGGTACCGACGGTCGTGGTAGCCCATTGCTCCCTGGGGATACCCCGTACCTCGTCTACAGTGACTATTCCAAGGAGTCTATCATCCTCCGACACGGGATAGGCGCGGTAGTCATATTTTAGCAGGTAGTCCTCAGCGAACTCATCGAGAGTGGTATGGGGAGCTATGTGTGGGTAGTCTGTCATCATGACCCGACTCACTTCCACCCCCGATAGCGCCCGCTTAAGCACAAGCATCTGGTAGCTTTGATGGGCTGCATTGTTCAGAAACCACCCGATGAATATCAGCCATAGCCCGCTGAGAAACTGCCCGGACAGCATGATCAGGAACCCGCCGGCAATGAACAGATACCCAAATCCCTGCCCAACACCGGAGGCGATTCTCGTGGCTTTGTCGATATCGTGCATCGAGCCCCAAAGTATCGCCCGCAGCACTCGGCCGCCGTCCAGGGGGAATCCTGGAATCAGATTGAAGACTCCGAGAGCCAGATTGATACCTCCCAGATACCCGACGATGGCTAGCCCAAGTTCTCCGAACGTAGCGATTCCTCCCAATCTCGCGGCCACGAGCAGCAGGATACCCAGTACAATGCTTGTCGCAGGACCGGCGATAGCCATCTTCAGTTCGAGTCCAGGCGTCTCAGGCTCTTCAGTCAACTCAGAAACTCCGCCAAAAATGAAGAGCGTGATTCCACCAACCGGAAGTCTATTCTTCTTTGCGACGTAACTGTGCATAAGCTCGTGCAGTAGCACGCTGCCGAAAAGGAGCAAGGCGGCAATCACACCCCCCAGCCAGTTCATAGGCGCACCCAGATTGGGCTTGAATCGAGGGAAATATCCAACCGCAAGCGTGTAGACGATCAGTCCGAAGATTATCAGCCAACTCGCGTCGATTTTGATAGGTATGCCCAATATCCTTCCGAGACGTATACTCATAGTTTTTTACCTTCCCTTTGCGGATTCGCAAATACTCACATTGTTCTTTGCCTGGAGTGGTCTGCCTCAAACATCCCCGCCTTTACCATGCTTTAATCTTCACGTTTAGCAATCGTAATGCAACATAACCGGCTATGAATGGTCCAGCATATGCAAATATGGGCAACCACCCATCAGGTGTCATCAATTCCGCGTCGCGGGTAAAAAAGAACGAGGATACTCCAACTGGCAAGGTTACACTATGGACGTGCTAAAGACGCAAAACCTGACGAAGAGTTTCGGAGAACTGACTGCGGTTGATTCCATGTCGATCACTGTTCAAGCAGGTGAGGTGTTCGGATTGCTAGGTCCGAACGGAGCCGGAAAGACAACCGCAGTTAAAATGCTGACCACCCTGCTGCCTCCTACATCTGGCGATGCTTGGGTGGCCGGTTTTGATATCGTCCACCATGCGGCCGAAATACGGCGAGTGATTGGCTATGTTCCACAAGCTATATCAGCGGACGGCACATTGACCGGCTACGAGAACCTGCTCATTTTCGCGAAGCTGCACGATATACCGCGTCAAGAGCGCGCCAGTCGCATACAAGAAGCTCTCGATTTCATGGGGATCGCAGATTCGGCACACCGACTGGTGCGCGAGTACTCTGGCGGTATGATTCGTCGCCTGGAGATTGCGCAATCCATATTGCATCGACCGCAAGTGCTCTTCCTGGATGAGCCAACTGTGGGGCTGGACCCGTCGGCACGCAGGATTGTCTGGGAGCATCTGGAAAATCTGCGAGCGGAATACGGCACAACTATCTTCATGACCACTCATCTCATGGATGAAGCCGATGCCTTCTGCAGCCGATTGGCGATAATGAACCTTGGAAAGGTAGCTGTAACCGGCACGCCCGTTCAAGTGAAGGCTTCCATCGGCAAAGACAACGCTACCATGGACGATGCATTCATCTACTACACTGGTGGAGCAATGGAATCGACTGGAGGTTACCGTGAGGCAACAAGGACACGACGCACCGCGCGCCGACTCGGTTGAGGCAGGCCGTATTCATCGCAGCAATGTGCTGACCTCCATCTACCGATATGTTGGCAAGACCCTGGTAATCGCTGAACTGGAGGTGCGCAAACTCGGCCATGACCCAACAGAACTGATCTCCCGAGCTGTGCAGCCGGCGATCTGGCTACTTGTTTTCGGAGAAGTGCTAACCCGGGTGCGCGCGATCCCTACGGGTGGATTTCCCTACATAGACTTTATGGCCCCCGGAATACTGGCCCAGAGTGTCCTGTTTATCGCAATATTCTACGGAATCGCCGTGATCTGGGAACGAGACCTGGGAATTCTCCAGAAATTCCTTGTTAGTCCTGTCCCCCGCTCTGCTTTAGTTCTCGGAAGATCGCTGTCAGCCGGAGTGCGAGCAATATCTCAGGCCATAATCGTGTATACACTTGCAGTGCTTCTTGATGTCAGAATCAACTGGGACCCCCTGAAACTACTTGGTGTTTTGCTCGTGGTGCTGCTAGGTGCGGCATTTTTCTCCACATTTTCTCTAATCATCGCAACCTTGGTCAAGACGCGAGAGCGTTTTATGGGGATAGGCCAACTACTTACGATGCCCCTGTTCTTTGCGAGCAACGCAATCTATCCTCTCTCTCTGATGCCTTTGTGGTTGAGAATAATCTCTTACATTAACCCTCTTACCTACGAGGTTGACGCATTGAGGTCGCTGATGCTCCTGGGAGGCAAGAGCGTTCATCCTTTACCGCTGGACATTGGTATACTGCTGGGAGCGACGGCAGTCTTGGTTGTCATAGGCGGCTGGTTGTATCCAAGGGCTGTTACATGACGCCAGGATATTCAAGGGCAGGAATCGTCCAGCCGAGAATCAGTGCTCTTCCGGCAGGCTCGTCTCTTCCCTTTTCTCTCCACGCTCTTGGCCCAGTCCCATAGTCAGCGCCGTCATCCCGGCGACATTCCCTAATTGCATGGTCTCCACGGCTGTGCTGGGCACAATCACGATTGTCGCATTCTGCTTCAGACCCTCATAGAGCATATTCATAGCCCTCAAATGTAGAGCAATAGGGTTGTCAGTGTAGGTCTTGGCCGCTTCTCCGAATTTCTCCGCTACCTGTCGCTCCGAATCTCCCAGTATCACTCTTGCCTGGCGTTCTCTTTCAGCTTGGGCTTGCATCGACATCGCCTGTTCCAACGCCGACGGAATCAGCACATCCTTGACTTCGACCGAGATGACGTTGACGCCCCAGGGCTCGGTGCGCTCATCAATGATCTTCTGCAATTCTGCACCGATCTTTTCCCTACCTTCCAGCATGTCTGAAAGCATAGTCTTGCCGATGACATCACGCAAAGCGGTTTGGGAGGCCCAACTTATGGCGCTCTGGTAGTCGGCCACATCCAAAGCTGCCTTCTTAGGATCCAGGACTTTCCAGAACAGAACTGCGTCTACATCCACCGGTACCGTATCCTTTGTGAGAGTCTTTTCTGCCTTGAAGGAAGTTGTTATCACGCGGATGTCAATCCAGTAAGGTATGGCATCGATGATTGGGATGATGAGGAACAATCCTGGTCCCTTAAGCGAACGAAAATGGCCCAGCCTCAGTACCACCGCTCTTTGCCACTGATCCGCAACCTTAATCGCCGAGGAAACAATAAGAGCAAGCACAAAGGCGCCGACCCCAATCCATACGCTTCCTGCATTGGCTGAAACTCTGTATATTGCATATGCTAATCCAACGCCAATGCCAAGAATCACGATAAAAATCAGCCCTGCAAGGGAACTTCCTGTTCTCATCTTGAGTACCTCCATCAATGGGTTGCCCAGATACAATAGGCTTCCGGGTTGCCTAACCAGTTGCACTGCGAAGCTGCAACACAGTGTAGGCATCAGATATCAGGTTCGCCTTCTTCTTCCGGCAGAGTTCCGATGGGCTCAGACTCCATCTCTGATATATCGATTCATAATCAAGATGGCGATCAATCACCTGCGTCAACTCAGAGGATTGCGCCACAAGAGCTTCCCACTCCGGCACGACCTGCAATGGCAGATCATCTGTACCGGGTAGGGCAATTCGCATTCCCACCTCCTGAGGAACCATTCCTCCTATCTGTTCTCTCATCAGGTCACCTTCTTTCTGGCAATCGTTCCATGCTGACCTTCGATATCTACAGTGGGGAGTTGCCAGACACCCACAGCGCCCTGAAAGCTACAATTAGCCATCTACCCAGAACATGGAGTCTGGGAAACAACATCCGCCCGAGAAGCACAAGGGGCTGCCTTGCGAGGAACGACATAACGCCTGTATATCGTCCCTGAAGGTCACAAACCGCGGAAGACGATCAGCGGACGAACAGGCTGTACGTCAGCACGCTGAGGACAAAGGTGGTGATACAGTATACTTCCAATTCCGGGCCATGAAGGCGAAGAAGAGGGCGGAGCCAAGCACGCGCATATACGGAGTAAGCATCAACACCCCTATGCCCAGGTTCACCAGCGGGTCCCGCCGTGCGGCCCGCGAACTCGTTCCCTGCGCAATTGCTGACAGAAACCAAAGCAAGTTCACACCCTTGATCAAATAAGAAACACCTAGTTTCCCGGTTGCGAGCCAGTGCCAACCCACGCCCACCACCACGAGAGTCATGCTGAGGGCCACTCCTCCCAGCAGAATGTAGCCTATGAACCCCTCCACACTCCCCCAGAGAATCAGTAGACCAATTGCCGCTGTTCCCGCTTCAGCTACGGAATAAGACAGCACCGGAAGGTTCAGCAAGGACATAACGCTGGGCAGGCCGTCCCACAGTACATGTAACCCCACGACAACCAAATACGCAACCAGCATGCGAGCATCGAACCTGAAGTGTCTTGGTCTGCTCTCACGGTACAGGATAGCCGCCAGGAAGCTGTCCACGTGCCATGACCGATGGACAGGAGTCCACGCAAAAGGGTGTGTCCGAACACCTCAGGCAGGTTACCCCTACTCTGTAGAAAAGCAACAAACAAATAGCCGATATTCTCGAGGGTAGCAAAGCTCATTACTGCAATAGCGCCGAGAATGAGACCGTTCATCTCGGATGTATGATTCTGTGGAGGGTAATGGCAAGCACTCCGAGTATTTTGGAGAACTCCTCGGTCATGCCAACGATGAACGCTGTGTGCAGATTTAGCTTGTGGATAAAGATTGGCTCAAGCAACGACGCTGCAAATACATCTACTATGCCTTCATATAGGAAGCCCAAGGTGATTTTTGGCGCGGCGATCTGGCTGAGTAACCTGTGGTTGTAGAAGAAATATACATAAGCAGTTGGCACTGCAAAGCTGCCGATCAAGATTACGGATGGAAACAGTTTGGGGTTTCACGTCAGTCCCAGAATGACGATTCCAACCGCATACGAGAGCAATCCTGTCAGCAACACTCTCCACTGCGAACTCTTCATCTCGGGTGCAGGCTGGAAAGGTCGCATCAATGGCTCTTGTGTCATAGTATACCCCGCTGTTGAAACAGCTTCGTGTCTCGCAAAACGCCGTAGCCATGCGCTCGGATCGCAGAGACGACGACCGTACCAGCGTTGTTTTAAGATCAGCGCAGCATGGGTAAGCCCAAAGAAGTACCCCAAAGTTTGCAACTATATTCCTACGTATCAAGTATTGGAGGTTAAGCGGCGTGCGCTCTCGAACCGAGATGTTGGAAGACAGTCAGTGGTTGTCCCATGATGCTCTCTTGCTTTCGCTCTCGGCCTTTTTCGCCGACTTAGGGTATCAAGGGGTCACAGCGCTATATCCACTGTTTTTAGTTTTGGAACTGCATAAATCCCCCCTTCTCTATGGTTTGATTTCTGGACTAGGGTTTGGAGTGGGTTCACTATTTGCCTTTGTGGGAGGGTGGCTGGGTGACCGACTGCCAAAGAAACCGATCATCATCATTGGCAACCTCGGGATCCTGCTCCTTGCGTTCAGTGGGCTTTCTTCGACAGCATGGATTAGCGGCCTGCTGTTTGTTGCTGGCTGGTGGTTCCGTTACTTGCGCACGCCCCCACGGCGGGCACTGCTTGCCCAGGTCACAGATCAAAGGTTTCGCACCAAAGTCTTTGGCTTTCTACATGCACTGGATATCGGCGGCGGCTTGATTTCGGTCATTGCGGCCATTACGCTGCTTATATTGCATGTTAGCGCCCGGCATATAATCATTTTCGCTGCTATTCCTCTTACAGTGTCTACGCTTGTGTTACTCCCGGTAGGTAAGAGTGTACTGTACCCCGTAGAATGGAAGCCTGAAGAGCTGGACACCGTAGATCAGACTAGAGTCAATAGAAGACAGCGAAGGATGTTCGTGGCAATCTTGGTTGCAGCCAGCCTGTATGGGTTCAGTTTCTATAACCTGGGCTTTCCGGTATTGAGCGCTGCTGTGATAAGCAGGACTTCTGTTGCCGGTGTGGCTGCCTACGGTCTCTACCTGGGGATTTCCGCCATATCTGGCTGGCTGCTGGGGCTAGCTAATATGAGGGGTTTACGTCCTCTTTGGCGATGGGGATTTCTGCCATCAGCCTTTGCTTCTCTCGCAATCTCGGTCAATGCATTTCTGCATGGTGGAGCATGGGCATTCTACCCTGCAGTTGCTATACTCGGACTTGGCATGGGTGCTGTGGAGACCTATGAGCCTGCTCTGGCAGCTTCCCTGCGCACAACGGGCAATGTCTCATCTGGAATGGGATGGCTCAGTGTTGCACGCAGCATTGGTCAGTTCGGCGCGAACTTCATCATGGGCACGCTATTTGCCATAGGCGAAGCATATGGGTACCTCTTTGCCGCAGGCACTGCGTTGCTTGCAGCGATGATACTGGTCGTTACAGAGCATGGTTATAACACTCAGAAGGCCATCTGAGCAAGGTCGCCTGCGTCTGGAAAAGGAGAACTACCGGAACAAACAGTCTTGGTGGATAGGAGAGCGCAGATCTCACGCAGAACTGACATTTCCGCGAGTGCTGTGTTCGGAAATCAAGAAGGGAGACACCGATGGCTACAGGAGCAAATGGAAATGAGTCCGTGAGAGACAGTGGTATCAGGCTAAGCTGGAGGGAGCAACTTTATGAGGTATCGGTCTTCCTGCTACTCATTGTGCCCTCGATGGTGATCTCTCTCTTCGCCGTAATGCGGGGGCATTTGAGTTTTCCAATCGTGGCAGTCTCTACCATGATCCGCGATCTCGCCTTCGTTGCGCTAATCCTTTTCTTCGTCTGGCGCAATGGGGAACCACTGGAGAGAATCGGCTGGTCCTTCAGGCATAGATGGCGAGATATCATATTGGGGATCGTGCTCTTCATCCCCTTCATGTACATATCTGATGCTTTCGAACGAGTGTTCCAGGCTATAGGACTATCCGCACCTTCGACACCAACTCCCAGCTTCCTGCACGCAAGGGGATCGATGGAATTTGCGCTGGCCACCGTGCTGGTAGTCGTAGTGGCCCTGTCGGAAGAAACGATATTCCGAGGCTACCTCATACAGCGATTTGCGGCAGTCACACATAGCACCACTGCAGCGGTGTTTCTCTCGGCGTTCATCTTCTCGCTTGGACACGGTTACGAGGGATCAGTCGGGGTAGCCACGGTAGGCGTGATGGGTGTGCTGCTCGCCCTGGTCTACATCTGGAGGCGAAGCCTGGTCGCTCCCATTGTGATACACTTTCTGCAGGATTTCCTTGGGATCGTGCTCCTGCCCTTGCTAGGTATGAGATGAAGTGATGTTGCACGCGCATACTGGCGCTGATCAGTCAGGGTCTTTGCTGCAACATGATATTGCCAATACCCCGTTGGCGGGTCCTCAAATGAGGAGATTAAGCAGAGACCTGAGATGGCCTATTGCCAATCCGACACAGGTGTCGCCAGCCCCATAATACACCCAAAGCTCATCTCTGCGAACTATGGCCCCGCATTTGAACACAACCTCAGGCATTAGTCTTCGCTGCTCATAGTCAGCCTTCTCAGCAAAGATCCAATGCTTTGATCTGCCGATAACCTTTGTCGGATCATCACAAACCGACAGCGCCACTCCTAGCCGGTATATCGAGCGGCTTCCCATTGCCTTGTTATCATGGTAAATCAGCAGCCATCCTTCTTCCGTCGCTATCGGTGGACAACCCACACCTATTCGCTGGCTATCCCAGTATGCCCCATCCCCCCGCTTCATCAGTAAGCCCCGGCGAACTCCAGCGATCCAGGTAATCTCGGGAAGAAGCATACCAGATATCTTCCTGCCCACCTATGTCCGGCCTGTGCAGCATAAACAGTTTCCCACCGAACCTCGGTGGCAACCCACTAGCGTCTTCGTTTGTTGGTGTGAACACCGGTCCCAACCGCTTGACGCTTTGCAGATAGGATGTCGTAACCAGCGCGGCAGCAGGCCCATAGCTCCCAGCATCACCGGTCGCCCCTGCTTGAAGCTATACACGTATTGAGGTCTTCCATGCAAGGCTGCTCGGACAAAGGAGTAGATACTCCAGCTCCTCCACGAGAAAGACAGGCTTGGCTTGTCACTAATGAAACTCACGCGTCCTTTTGAATCCACCAACACCAGCTAAGTCCGCGGCGAGGGCCGAGCACGCAGGACCGTCAGCAGCGTGTGTTCGTTTACGGCTGCTATCACGACACCACGGAACTTGTTGTTCTGATCCCCTATCGCCGTGGCTGTCACAAATCCCACCTCACATTCACCTCTCGTCATAAGCACGTCGCTTACTCTCGATACTTCACCATCCAGGAGTTGCCTGAAGTAGTTCCTGTCAGATACACTGACTCCAACGGCTGCGGGTAAGGAAGCCTCCGCAATAGTACCCAACGTATCGGCAAATGCAATCCACCGTAGTGTTGGTATTGAGTCGAGCGCCAATGAGATGTACACTTGCTTTGCTTTAGAACTGATCCAGTGCACTGTAACCAGCGACTGCCCGATTGCCCGCTCTACAGCAACGACCCTAGCTAAAAATACATCGGTATCACCTGCGAATGATGATGATGATGCTACCTGTCCCTGCTAGAAAAGTACTCCTGCTTGATCACGTATGCACTGCCTGTAGTGGAAATACACTTCACTTGCCATGAGAGGGTGAGCAGCACGACAATGATATTATGAGCATGACTCTGAAACCCATGCACATACTTCAAGCAGGAAACTACAGATGATACTTGCTTGCTCTTTATCCAGAAAACGCAGTTCGCCTCGCGCTCTGAAGTTGCCAGTCTGGCAATCGAGAACGCTTTGGTGGGGATGAATCGTGGTATAAATACTCGTGGCCGAAATTGCGCGTCCGAATGACCGGAAGATGTCTGTTCCCTATCAAAGTACCTGCGGAGTCCCTAATGAGTCATGCAAGTACAGATTCATGGCACAGTCTCAACGCAAGCGAAGTGATGAGCCGTCTCGGCACACGACTTGATGGTCTCACAACAGACGAAGTCACCGACAGACTATCCAGATTCGGACGCAACCAAATCGAGCGTCGAAAGCCGGTTTCACCACTACGATTACTATTTAGCCAGTTTACCAATCCTTTCATCCTCGTACTCCTCTTCGCCGCAGCACTGGCTTATGGCGTAAGCTTCATGCCAGGACAGGGTGGCCGGCGCCTTACCGCTTATTTCATCCTCGGCATAGTCCTACTCAGCGTTATCCTGAACTTCTATGAGGAGTACCGTGCACAGAAGGAGATGGAGGCGCTTAACAAGTTGCTAGCATTCAGAGCCAGTGTGATTCGCGAGGGGACCAAGCAGCAGATTGATTCCTCTGAGGTCGTTCCCGGCGATATCCTGGTACTCTCTCAGGGACAGAGAGTGCCAGCCGATGCCCGCATTATCGAAACTCACAGTCTGCGTACTGATGAATCAACGCTTACCGGTGAGAGCGTCGGTGTGGACAAGTCGCCAGAACCTGTGTCTCCGGACACGCCCTTGGCAGAACAGACGTGCATGGCATTTGCCTCGACCTTTGTGACACACGGCACAGGGTTGGCAGTGGCCGTGCGCACTGGGATGTCTACAGAGGTTGGCCGGATTGCCGGAACACTGCAGCAGATGAAAGAGCGTCCGACTCCGTTTCAGATAGAGGTCCGCAAGATGGCATGGCAGATGACGGTAATCGTCGGCATTCTAGCGGCGATAATCGGGGTAATCCTCTATTTCCTGCTTCATGAGTCGTTCGTGGATGTAGCTCTCAACACCTTGAGTCTCGCGGTTGCAACTATACCCGAGAGTCTCCCCATTGTACTGACGTTTGCCCTAGCTCTGGGAGCACATCAAATGGCTGTTCGTCATGCCGTGGTCCAGCGATTGGCTGTGGTGGAGTCGCTTGGTTCCGTGGACACCATCTGCACTGACAAGACGGGTACCCTTACAGAAAACAGGATGACTGTACAAAAGATGTTCGCGGATGGCAGTACGGGTGAAATCCCAGTGACCTATGACAGTGGGTCACCCTTTGGAAGACTGCTTCTCGCCGGGGTGCTCTGCAACGACGCCATAGTTGAAGACGGACCGTCTGCCAAGTTTGTCGGCGATCCAGTGGATGTGGCTCTTCTGAACGCTGCACGGCAAGCACACATGGATATTGAGCGCGAACGGAATGAATACCCCAGGGTAAGCGAAATACCGTTCAGTTCTGAGCGGAAAATGATGACGACGATCCACAAATATGACGACAAATTTGTATCCTACACGAAAGGTGCCGCTGAGGCGGTGCTCTCCAAATGTACAGCAAGTTGGTTTGACGGACGTCAGATAGCGTTTGGTGATGACCAGAGAGCGGCCGTCGAGCGAGTACTTGGGCAGTGGGAGGATGAGGGATTGTACGTTCTGGCGTTCTCCCGAAATGAGATACCATCCCCTGACGCTATTGATGCCGCTGAGCAGGGCATGACGTTCATCGGCCTGCAGGCTATGATGGATCCTCCGCGCCCCGAAGTGGCGGATGCCATCGCGACTACAAAGAAAGCGGGCATCCGTGTAGTGATGATCACCGGTGATAACGTGCGGACGGCTACCGCAGTTGCCGCTAAGCTGGGTCTGGGCCGGCGAGCCGTCGAGGCGCGGGAGCTGGAGAACCTGTCTCGCGACGAACTGCGTCAGCGCATGGAAGGCGTAGATATCGTGGCTCGCGCCACACCAGACATCAAGCAGCACGTACTCCAGGCGCTTCAGGACGCCGGTCACTTTGTGGCTATGACCGGCGATGGCGTGAACGACGCCACTGCCTTGAAACAATCCGATGTCGGTGTATCGATGGGCCTGCGCGGGACGGATATCGCCAAGGAGTCATCTTCCATGGTGCTGCTTGATGACAACTTCGCCACCATCGTTGCAGCGATTGAAGAGGGACGGCGCATCTTCGACAACATCCGCAAGTTTACGAATTACCTGCTGAGCACCAGTCTTGGTGAAGTGGTTGCGGTGCTGGCGCTCTCCATCACAGGGTATTTCCCGTTGTCGGCCCAAATGCTCCTATGGATTAACGTAGTCACGGATCTTATGCCTGCGAGTGCGCTGGCCGCAGATCCCTCAGTGCCACAGATTATGACACGTCGACCGCGCCGACACAATGAAGCCATTCTGAACAGAGCGATCAATGCCACCATCGTGGGTAGTGTGCTCCGCACGCTTATCGCGTATGTGTTGATTTTCTGGGCAGGTCTGCTACTTGGTGGAATAGTGTTCGCGCGCACCATGCTGTTCACGGGCATTGTATTGCACGCCTTCACGCGGATAATGGTAGTGAGGCAACTGGACAACCTGAGTCTATGGTCAAACAGGGCTCTGCTTTGGAGTTATGGAGGAGCAGTAGCGCTCCAGCTTGTGGCTCTATACACGCCGTTGCGCATAATATTCGGTGTCGTGCCGCTTGGCTGGCAGGCCTGGGTTATCATGGTCCCAGTGGTGGCGTTGTCATCGCTTGCTGGTGTATACATGACACGCTGGATACTGAGACTCATCCCGCTCTGGGAGCAGTAGCCGATGTGTATCACTCAGAAACCCCATGAAAGAGACTAACCTCTCGCTATCAAGAGTCCCACGTGTCGCGGAGAGATGCCGCCAGTGGTGTCTCCTCCTTATGTAACCCATCTCAATAGCTACTATTGTACCTTCGTGGTCGGTGGAAAGATATATCTTGTCTGTGGCGGATATCATGAGCTTATACCCATACCGCCGTTGAGTACCCTGGCTTCAGCGCCATATCAGGTATCGCAATTGTCCAGATATCTGGGCCATAATCGGTCACTTCGAAGAATAGCCCATCCGGCACCCCATGCAGGCTGGCGGCGTGCTTTACCGCCGGCCTGCCTATCTTTTAACTGGTCCAATCTCTAAATTATTGTAGAAGGTCTTTAAAGTCGATAAACCCACGGCTGCCAAGGTAATTAATGACCTTTTTTGATTCCTCCTCGGCGATAGGGTCCTGAAGCCCAGCTTGAAGTATCGCACGAATATCCTTGCGGCTTACGTAGATTTCCCACCCGTTCTGGTCTCCTTCAGCGATCATACGCACGACTTTAATGGACCTCGGCAGGGAAGCCTTCCCCATTTTCGCCAACGCTTTGAGCACATCATAACTGGGTTTGATCCTGTGGACTAGTTCCAGTGACTTGACGAGCTGATCTAAGGACCAATCCAGGTCAAACTTTTCAGAAACAAACCACCATCCGAAAGCCTCTATTTCCTTTTCAAATTGAGAAAGCCCACGTTCATCGGCTATCTTAAGGCGCCATTCCCAGAGTTGCTTGAGCCGACTAAGAATTTCCTCAGGGATTTTTTCTTTAGTTTGCTTCAATGCACTGCCGATAAACCTAAGTGCATGGGCTCTAATGTTATCAGGTGCCTTTTCCCAGAACGCCACGAAGATGTCGTCATCAAGCAAAAGTTTTCCGCGCCAATAGAATGCCATGAGATGCTCGGCTAGTTTCTCATCGGGGTCCGCCATCCATCGAGTGTTGCGCTCAATGCCAATCTTGTCCACTGCTTGCCTGTACTGCTGACGAAGAATATTCAGCACGTTGTCATATGGCTTGCAAAAAATGACGTAGGTGTTCCACGCTGCTTCAAAGAATGCTTCGGCATTCTGACTTCGAGGGAAGATTCTTTCCGCATTATCGCGCGCCCAGTTAGGGTCGAGAACGACAAGCCAGGGAAACCACTGACCGTAAACAGCGCGGACGGCAAGAGATGGCTCCTGATTCGTGTCGAGGTGCGCTTCCAGGGTCTCGACTACCTCAGGCATTTCTTTGAATCCCCTCAAAAGCCGCTCCTTCGAGTCTGGCTCCTTTTCCAGATGTCGCCGCACCCAAAGAGCATAAAGGATGACTGCATGTAACGCCTTACCTCGAATAGTGTTTAGCGAGAGAGTAGCGGGGTCCATGTAGGAGCCGTCGTAAGTATTGACGTGCTCTTCCGCTGAGACGGGGGATTTCATCAGCGCTTCCAAGATAGCCCACACCTTCTCTCGAAGTTCAATGGGAATGCTTCCTGGACGGTTCTCTAATCCAGCGTAGAGAAGATCGGCAATGGCTCCGCGTGTCCAGCCCCAATCGGGGTCAGCATCAAATACCCTGACCTGCCGACCAGGAATCTCAAGTGGTTGCGAGACAATCCATTTGCAAAGGTCCAAAATCTTCCTCCAGTTGAAAGTTTTGCCCTGCTCCAGAGCGCCCCGGAAGCCGTTCAGAACAGCGCGGATGTACGTTGGGTCCAGACCTTCAAATTGGTCAGCCAAATCGGCGAATCGGCCCGGGTCCTGTTGGACGACCGTAGCCAGCTCTCTGCCCAGCGCCTCTCTAGTCTGCCATAAAACATCCTCCTCGGGCACCCACTTCTTTAGGAATTCCACAATTTCATTTACCGACATCGCCTTGAGTTCTTGCTCGGTTTTCGGACTGGCCAACCCATAAAAACCGTCTTTTGTGTAAACCAGAAACTCAGGGTGGTCCGGCTCGCCGTATTTTTCAGCGAGATTCCGATACCGCTCTTGCCATTCCTTAGGCAGATTCTCCAATCCAATCCTCGCAAGCCAATCTAGCTGCCACCTCTCCTTATATTGCACAACCTCCTCGTCTGATGGTGTTGAGCCCGTCTGTTCCTCTAACCGCTGCTTGAGACGTTCCACATCTAGACCATTCTCAATCCAGGCTAGTATCTCAGCCTGATCTTCCTCCATCAGCTTTGAGAAACACGACCGCAAAAGGAGAGCATACTCATGCAGTACACCAATATCGTCGAAGTTTTTTCGATTAATCAATCGGGCCACTACCAACGGTTGCGCTTTGTCTGCAAAAACCCTGAGCAGATGCAATGCGATGCGCCGGAAGACCTTCCAGCGTTGACTTTCCAGAAAATTCACCACCTCTTCTACAGTTGCTTTCTCACAGCGCACAACATGCTCTGCGGCGTCGCGAACGGCAGAAACGAGCGCACCTTCGATGGTGTTAGTAGGGTTTTGGTAATGTTCCTCGATAGCAGGGCGCCAGGAGAACGCCGAGAAGTCCTCGGACGTCTCAATGTCGTCGCTAATCCAATAAGGCTTAATCGCTTTGTCCAACAGTCTGCATAGTAGTTCCAGCGCAGGCATCCCGGCCGCGCAAACAAGTTCAGGGTAGTTTTCCTTTAGAATCTTCTCGTAATACCACATGTCAAAGCGCACCCGCGGCTCCGGCCGGGTCTGCGCGCATTGTTTGTCCTGAATTACGTCAAACAGCACTTTCGCCACTTCCAAAGCCTCATCTGCTAGACCACCTCTCGCCCAATGAGCGATTACCTCGCCGATTTTTTCTGGCACCAGCCAGTCCGGCTGCTCCGCCCAGCGCTTCACCTTATTGACGAACGGCGCCGATAGCCGGGGCGGCATCGCAAGCATCGCGTCCAGGAGATTAGTTTGTACCCAAGCATTATCAGTATCATCCATTTGGGAAATAATCTCAGCCACAAGCTCCGGCTTGTGCTTGGCCATTCGCGCAAGATAGCGTGCCTCAGGCCACAGCGGGAAGCCAGTGATGCTGCCCTCCTCATCACGCTTGGCTTGCGGTGGATGCTTGAAAAATCCTTTTTCCCAAAGCGGCTGTAACCACTCAGGGTTTTCCAGACGGTCAAAGAAGTATTGCCGAGTCCGCAAATTATTTGGGATTTCCTGTATAACCTGTATAAGTCGTTTGATGTCACCGTCTGCTTGTTTTGTTTTAATTTCTAAAAGTTTATCCGGTGTTTTAGTCCAGTCAAAGAAGCGGTCGCGCAGAGCTGGAACTAAAACCCCAAGGAGAAGGTTGATCTTTTCCCAATGGTCATTTATTTCTTCTAAAGGCCTTGGTGCATCTAGCTCTTTCCGGTGTGCAAGTCCGTGGAGCTCCTCTACAAGCTTAAACCACGCCTGTCCCTCACGAGATCCCTCAGGGATTCCCAAGGAGGCGAGTATTCGCCTTATCTGGCTCTTTTTTGATTCTTTCTTTCTTTGCTTGGCTCCTTTGTTGTTCTTTCTTTTTGCTAAGGTCTTTGGCCTTACCGCTATTCGTAGGGAGATTTCACGCATTGCGCTCTCTAACTCGCGTAGAAGATGTGCCACCACGTGCACGTGGGTCTTTAGCAACCCAGGATTTTCCATAAGGAAGCAAGCATCATAGTAAAATGCAGCAGGTCCAGGTCCTACAATATCCTCTAATCCACTATAAATTTGCTGTTGATGTGGGTCTGAAAAAGGAAATCGCAATATTACCTCTTTTTCAAGCTTCATTATTTAATTCTCCCTCAAGACAAGATTACATAATATAATCTGTTTCAGCTGATCAATCTTCTCGCCTTCTTCAGCCGCTCCCGCGGCAAATCCACTACCGCTCGTAGCCTCCTGTGGTCTTGAAAGTGTCAGCTATAAAAAAATAAGTTTGAATTATATTTTAACAAACAACGCCTAAATTATCAAGCGGTCTATTGTTCGAGCACGTTGTTCTTCGGCAATTGCAAGGTGCTTGAAGGGTGGTCGTAGAGAGACAAAAGGAGCATATGCAGGGGAATTTAGGGGCTATCATATCTACAGGTTACTAGCAATGCACACAGCGCTCACATCAGTTTTGTTACCCAATCTCACACTAGAAAAGACGAAAACCCCGCCGGTTAGTCCAGCGGGGTTTTTGGGTGGAGAGAAACTTTGTCCGCAGTTGTCTGGTGGAGGCGCGGGGACTCGAACCCCGGTCCAAGGAACAGCCTACATAAGCTTCTACGAGCGTATCCTGCATTTTGTTCTCGCGCAGTTGACTCCTGCAGGCGGGATTCCCCTGCGCCAGCCCGATTTAATGTCCCCGCAGACTCCCCGGGCAAGGTTCCGCGGGTAATCCGGCATGTGTGACGCCCGAAACCGACCCTGCCGGCTTAGGCCGGGCGGACGCGCCGCCTAATTAGGCAGCGAGTGCGTAAGTGCTATTCGCGTTTGTTTTTTTGCCGCTTTTAACGAGGCCAACGGCTCCTCGGCTCGCAACTTATGCTGCTAGGTTCCCTGTCGACACCTATCGCCCCCACGCGTTAATTCGAGGAGGAACGGAAGTGCACTTTTAGAATACATTTGTATTATACCCCGTTTTTGATGCAAAGTCAATAAATTCCTTGCTCGCAAAATACCAAACCAGGTGCGCGAGATTGCATGATTAGCGCTTGACCCGACAAAGCCTGCTTTCAAAAATCGGCACTGCGCAATGCTTCCCCGCGGAATGCGAATTTAATGCCGTAAAAGGCAATAGCACTTAAAGCACAAGGACCGCTCTCGCCATAATGCCAATTAAAACTGCCGGTGAAAGTTCGCATATTCTCACCCAACCTACTCCGAATCTTGCAAATAAATAAGGGCAGGAAACATTTCCTGCCCTCGACTGTCAAGCGCGCTATCGAAGCCAGAATTGCTAGTCTATAGGCACAATCACAAGTCTACTGCGTTTCTCTGTAACGACAATCATCCTGATTTCATCGCCAGATTTCACACCCTTGACCGCGGCATTGAAGTCTGCCATCGTTCTTATAGGTTTATTGCCGACCTTTGTAATCAAATCGCCAGGCTGAAGCCCAGCCCTTGCCGCGCCGCTGTCAGGGCTGACCGAGGTTACTATCACACCCTTGGCATCTGGGCTTAAGTTGTACTTTTTAACAAGCGATGGAGTTACCGCCGCCACGCTGAATCCAAGCTCCGATTCCGCCTTCTCTTGCGAAGAAGCAATTGCCTCATCGCGCTCGCCAACCGTTACCTCCAGCGGTATTCGCTGCTTGTTTCGCACAACAACAACCTTGACGCGCTTCCCAGGCGGCGTGCTGGCAACAATCTCGCGAAGGCTTATCTCGTCCGTAATCTTTTTACCGTCAAACTCAACAATGACATCTTCAACCTGAATGCCCGCCGCATCTGCAGGAGTGCCAGCCTCAACCGAAGTTACCAATGCGCCTTCTTCAACTCCGTATCTCTTCTTATCATCCGGCGTTAGGTCGGCAGGCCCAATACCCAGATATCCGCGAACTACCTTGCCGTGTTCTATCAGCCTTTCCATTACAAACTTCGCGGTATTTGATGGAATCGCAAACCCAATGCCAACATTGCCAACACCTAAAGGAGACCGTATCAGCGTGTTTATGCCGATTACCTCGCCGTCCACGTTAACCAATGGGCCGCCGCTGTTTCCAGGGTTGATAGAGGCGTCGGTTTGGATTAAGTTCGGATAAAACCGACTTTCCTGGCCGTCACCTGCTATCTCCTGTCTGCCCACCGCGCTGACTACGCCTATGGTGATTGTCTGCTCAAGTCCAAATGGGCTTCCTACTGCGATTACCCAAGACCCAGGCTTTACTTTGGAGGAATCGCCGAGTCTGGCTGCGGGAAGGTTCTTAGCATCAATTTTAATAATTGCTAAATCGCTTTGAGGATCACGGGTGACTTTGCCTTCGAACTGCCTGCCATCTTTTAGGTGAACCTTAACTTTTTCTGCGCCGCCGACAACGTGGTCGTTAGTTAGGATGTAGCCGTCGCTTCGGACAATGACGCCCGAACCATAGCTTTCCATCCGCCGCTTCTCGGGAATCTCAGGCTTCGGTATCTCAAATGGGAGGTTTTTGAAGAATTCGTCATCGAACCAAGGGAACGTCTGTCGCGTAGAAACAGTTCGTATGCTTGTAATGCTAACCACCGAGGGAAGAATCTCATCGGCAATCGAGATGAATCCTTCCTGCATTTGCTTAAGTGCGGCACGTTGCGCTATCTTTGCCGTCTGCTGGTCAACTGCATAGGCGGTGTTTTGCCCACTAAAGTTCATCGCTAGCGATGCACCGAGAGCGATGCTGAGTGCAATCACGACCAATAAGCTAGCCGGCTTCGATAGGATATATTTCGACCCGTCCATCTATTCTCAACACCTCCATACGTTGACTGACATGCGCGCCGCCGCGTCATTTAGAAAGCGCGGCGGCAGGTTGATTTCTCACGTAATATTAGACGTATCTATCTTCAGATTGGTTTTAGCGCACTTTCGTGATAGCCGCTCTCAATAACTAAAGCTGACGGTCTTCACAGAGCTGGCCCCAGACGTATAAGTTGCAGTCAAAAGTGAGAGGGGGTCTCCTTCTACTTCATGGATTGGGAGAACGCGCTTGCCAACTGCCGTGGTCGGGATGGGGATGGTGGTCTTGCCTATATCGGAGTCTGCCATCGCCTGAGCTGAAAGGACGAATTCAGGCGATGATGTATATGGCGACATGGGGGCGCTGATGCGCATCATCAGCAATGCGGCTAGGATTGCCAGCCCTGCGGCGGCGAATCGCACTCGCGCCGGGAAAGGATGCAAATACCTTTTCAATAAGCCCACCCACCGCTCGTGCGTTGGCTGATAGAGTCGGTCAAGTTCACTGCATATTTTCGTTGCGAGGTCTGCCCGAGGGTACTTTGGTTGAAGCCTTCCATACATTCTCTTCAAGCTGAGCAAAGACTCATATTCGGCGGTGCATTCTCGGCAGTCGGCAAGATGCTGTCTAATTGCGAGCATCTCATGACCGCTCAGCTCGCCGTCTACATATGCCGAAACCAGACTTTGAACCTTGTGGCAATTCATATATTTCCCTCCTCGAGACCTCAGTCGAGGTAAGCTTTAAGCTTGTTCCTCAGAAGTTTTCTACCCCGATGAAGTCGGGATCGAACAGTTCCAATCGAACAGCCCATAACTTCGCTTATCTCTTCATAAGAAAGACCCTCGATATCGGAAAGAATAACGGTGAGCCTGAAATCCTCAGGAATCTGGTTAAGAGCCTTTTGAAGTTCGGCATCCAGCTCGCTAGAAAGAGCCAGAGACTCCGGACCTTCCGCAGTGTCGGGTATCTCTAGCGCAGTTTCTCCTTCTTCCTGCCTCACAGGCTCATCGAGCGATCGGAACTGTGCTTTTGGGCGGCGACGCAGCCAGTCCACAAAGATATTGGACATAATACGATAGAGCCAATTATCAAATGGCATTTCGCGATTGTATCTTTCAAAAAACCGATATGCCTTAAGGAATGTGTCCTGCGTTAGGTCTTCCGCATCGGCATGATTTCCGGTCATTCGGTAGGCGATATTATATGCCTGCTTGTGGTATTTGTGCACAAGCTCGTCAAACGCCTTCCTATCTTCGGCGCGAAATGCCACAGCAGCTGCTTCGCTCAGCTCGACCATGTTTTCTCCTTCACCGTTCACTTATACGGTAATCGCCAGCAAAAGGTTCCTCGCCAATTGGCAAATGTAGCATTTTTATTATATCTAAAAATTGGCACAAACACAAGCAAAGTTTTATGCTTGGAGCATCAAGCGTATTAAAGCCAACCATGGAAATACGTCTGCAGTCAGCCGCTAGCGATTCTTGATTTCCCAACCCATTTCCTTAGGGGTTCTCAGCGTTACTCCGAACCAAAGCTCGTTCCCTGGCTTGAAAGCTTCGATAAGCTCGAAGTTTTCGAAAGCCACGCCGCCTGGTATGAGGGTATTCGTACCGTAATACATCGCTCTGCCGTTCACACGAACCCTGACTCCAGTTGTTTTCGATGAGCTAGGATACTTACGCCAGTATTGGGTGGCGGCCTTGCCGCCGTAATACCAGCCGCCAGCGGGTACTGGAACAGCAAGGTTGGTTTCGTTTGGAGTAATCGCCACTATCAGCGTACCGTCCTTTTCGCGCCTTATTCGCTCCTCTGGGAAATCATCTGTATACACAAAGTCACTGCCCTGGTAATCCTTCCAAATATCTCGACTATCCACAACCTCATCCTTCAGCCAAAGCAGTCGACATCTGGTGTAATTACCCATTGTTGCTGTGAGGATACATGACTCCATTTGTGCGCTGTCTTTGTGGGCGTAGACTTGAAAGCCGACTTCATTTGGGCGGTCTTCGCGAAAAATTACTTTCAAGTATGGATGCGCTCCATTTTCAAATTTCTCGACATGGAGATAAACCGATAAAGTCTCTATCCGCTTGCCACCCACTATTATGTGGCTAATTTCACCTTGTGGTGCTTCCCACGAGAGCTTTTCGGATGCATCTTGTGAGTCGGAGAACCACATCCGAAGGCCCTGCTGATTGTCCAATTTGCTTCGTTCAAGCTCTGAGAACCCACGTTTACCGCCTACAATGGGCTCGATGGCGATGAAATTGACTATCGAATGCTCGCCAGGGTTAACATACGGCACATGGATTCGGATTAATCCCCTTGGACCATTATGGATAGGATGAATACTTATTCGGAGGCCATCCTTATGTCCGATAATTGGTTCAGCTGGGCATTCCTTTGACGGCCTAAGCCAAAACCCGTCCTCGACCGGTTTTGCAAGTTTTCTCGGCGCAGACCCATCCACCTGCGCTATTGTTCCGGCAAAAAGCATAAGCATTGCAACAAAAATGACAAAATTGCAAGATAACATTGGCACACCTTCAAAGTACTTTTTATCTAAGTTTCTGAATAAAACCAATACACACTTTGTTAGATTATAGCAAACTTCGCCGAGAACCCGCATGATAGGACACTAAGCCCAAACTTGCTTTGGCACTGTTATTCGTTTCACTAAATACCTTATGCATCTTTACAATCTCTACAATTCTCCATATCATACTCCTTGACCATGGACATACCACCAACAAATCGGCCGAATCGAGGAGTAACTAAAAGGTCAATCGCTCTTGCGCTTGTTCTCGCCGCCATCAACGACTACTGGGTGGTACAACTCGAGGCGGTACGCACTTCATACCCCACCTACGCGGCACCGTTCTACAACTGCATCTTCACTCTCCTAGTACTTACTGTTGTCAATATGCTAATCAAGCGCCGGTGGCACAACATCGCCCTATCACGAATGGAACTGCTTACAATCTATATAGTAATTTCCATTACAAGCGGCGTTTGTTCGCACTGCATGATGTCAATCCTCGTTTCAGCCATGGGATATGCATCATTTTTCCAAACGCCTGAGAATAAGTGGGGCGAACTGATAGTGCCTCGACTCCCAAAATGGCTTTTTGTAAACGACCAGGAAAGCCTAAGAAATTTTTATTACGGCAACTCCTCGCTTTATGACCCAACTAATTTTGTTCCATGGTTGGTGCCCATATTTTGGTGGTCAATTTTTACAGCGGTTCTTATCTTCACCATGCTTTGCATTAACTGCATCCTTCGGAAGCAATGGGTCGAGGCAGAGAAGCTCACTTTTCCAATCATTCAGCTTCCATTGGAGATGACCGACGAGTCCTACTCCCTTTTTAAAAGCAAGCATATGTGGATTGGATTTGCTTTCTCAGGTACGCTAACCCTCCTCGCGGGCTTGAACTATCTCTATCCATCCGTTCCACACATAAGAATAACACGCGTAGACATCGGCAAGTATATTACCGACCCTCCATGGAATGCGATGGGTTATATCCCAATGGGCTTCTACTTCTGGGCTATCGGGCTGGCGTTTCTTATGCCGCTTGAGCTCTCATTTTCCTGCTGGTTCTTCTATTGGATTGGCAAGCTCGAACTAGTCGGAAGTCGAGTCATCGGCTTACATGAGCTGAGAGTGGCGGCAGGTGGTTTGGACCAAGCATATCCCTTTCTAAACAGCCAGGCATATGGGGCTTACTTAGGCTTTCTCATCATGAGCATGTGGGCTAGCCGAAGCTATCTGAGAAGTGTATTCCGCACTGCTTTTCGAGGCACGAAAGAGATTGATGAGTCCAATGAGGCAATTAGTTATAGAACAGCAATACTGGGGGCAATTAGCGGCTTTGTCTTTCTGGGAATCTTTGCCTATTTTACGGGGATGGCCGCATGGGCGATTGTAATCTTCTTCTTACTCTATTTCGTTTTCTGCATAATCATCAGCCGCATAAGGTCAGAACTGGGGTTTCCTGTACCTGATATGAATCCAATGGGACCCCATTATGTACTTACAACTGCTTTGGGAACGGAGAATATACCAACGCAAACGCTCGTCGGATTCTCTACGTTCTCCTGGTTCAACATAAGCTATGCCAGCCATCCTGCACCGCATCAAGCCGAGGCATTTAAGCTATCTGAGCGCACAAATACAGCAGCCCGCAGTATATTCTACGCTATAGTCATCGCAGGTATAGTTGCAATGCCGCTGGGATTTTGGCAGCTCCTTCATACTATATTTCGCAATGGTGGAGCTACGGCAAACATGGATATTTATGTCTTGGAGCACGGCCGCTATGTCTTTGGACCACTTGAGCGCTGGCTAAAACAACCTACCCCGCCAAACAAGGTCGCTATGGCTTTCGTTGGGGTAGGATTCATCGTCTCAATGTGCCTTGGATGGCTGAGGATGCGGTTTTTGGCGTTCCCTTTACATCCGCTTGCTTATGCCCTTGCACCGAGTTGGGGAGTCGCACAGCTCTGGATGCCGCTTCTAATCGGAAGTACAGCCAAATTTATTACATTGAAATTCGGCGGACTAAAGATGTATCGAAAGGCGCTCCCATTCTTCTTTGGCTTAATACTAGGCGAGATTACTATCGGCAGCCTGTGGACCATTTTAGGCATAATGCTCGGGATTCCAACCTATGATTTTTGGCCAGGGAAATATAGATAGACGCATCTAACCCATAATTAAGGCTACTTTACTTCAATAAGCTTCCAATCCATCCCTTCAAATACAAGCGGAATTGAGAACCCCTCAATGTCAAGTGGTTTGCCAGTAATGGCGTTGGTGGCCGAAAGCTTCTCCGAGGGGAGCCCGAGAATTTTAGGGTCTACTACTAAGGTAGTGGAAAGCGGTTCGCGCTTTAGATGACTTACGAATATTAGCGCCCTGCCATCTTTTGCAAATGCACTAGCCCTAACGGACGAATCCGAGCAAAATACACCAGACCCTTTCCAATATGGCAGCCACTTAGCCGATGGAGCACCAAACCGGTCAAGTGCCCCCCAAATAGGCACAACCTTCCGTAATTGGTTTTTGTTTATCGGACGAACCTCCACTCCATGCAACCAAGCAATTGCAATTGCTTCGTCAAATGAGAACGGGCGGCTTTCATAGCAGAGAAATTGCGCATCCAAGCCATGCGCATATCCCATGAACTCCGTTCGGAATTGGTCCAGCGGTATCTCAATCTTATCATCAGCCTTATAAACCTCGAATTGCTCACCATCCCAATAGCTATCACAGAATGAAAGCGTCGGAATCGTTAGGTTGTCAGACATGTGGACGTCGAGAATTGCATTGGGATTGTGCTTACGCACAACCTCAGCGATTTGCCGCATAAGGCTCCGAGCAGCAAGAATTGCATAGGTAGCATGAAGATTGCCATCAGCGTCGCGCCAGCCACAACCGTGCTTTTCATTCTGGCACCGAAATGCTTCGCTTGTGCCGTCAAAGTAAATGCCGTCTAAATCAAAGGTTGAGAAAAGCTCATCAATCCCTTTAACAAGCCAGGAAGCCCAGCCGCTCCTCGGACAGCAAGCATCGAAAGCGCGAAATTCGGGTTTATAGCTGGGAACCCAAGGTATAAGCGGTAAGATGGACCACTCATCATGATGGCCCTGCATTTCTGGCGCATTTCGAGCCAATCCATAGCCAACATATACAAGGAACCTGATTCCTCGCTTATGGCACTCATCAACCAGCTTGCGGAACAATTCCGGCGAACTGGGAACAAGCTGGCCATAATACGTGGGCCACATGTCGTGGTAAATTACAGTCTTAACGCCAGCCCTTTGAAGCAGGTCTAGAGGCATCCTGCCGTCCCTTCCTGGGGCAACCCAATCATAGGTGATGCCATGGAATATGCGCACCTTTGCTCGCCAATCAAACGAGACCGGCTTTACGGGAGTTGCTTGTATTCCGAACCTTATATTTATTGGCAAGCTGATGTTCTCAGGGTGGTCTAGCAAGGCGGCTTTAAAAAGCACTGCGGATTCTAAGCTTGCTATGGAAAGCGTGCTTTTTGCATCTTTTAGGTTCCAACCCTCGTCAGACTCACAACACCACGCCAGTCCTCTTTCTTCATCGCCAATCCAGACATAAGGCATGAAACCTCCACGCCAGTTTCCGCCAAGCTCTGCCAACCCTTGCGATATACCCTGCCCCCAAGTAAAATTCGCAGTATGCACATATTTCGCTGTCTCCTCACGCCGAGGAATAGACAGCGCTAGAGAAGACAGCCTCGTCGGTTGCTTTGGTACAAGAGTGATGTTATACCAACAAAAGCCATCGCAATCAGCCGTCATGCGTACCTTAATACCGAATGCCTGCGATTCTCCCTCCCATTCCAAAACTGCCGAGTCGCCATTGTTAGCGACCACCCTGCCCTTGCCAGCAAGCCCATCAAGTGCTGATATTGGGTCTACAACGAGGGTTATGGGGTTGGCAAGCAGGTCTTCACCAGCCGATTTTATCTGGGCTGGCAACAACATAGGCCCAAGCCTGATTATTCTGCCAAGGCATCTTATTTCTGCCGCAGTAGCCTTAACCGGCTCATATGGCGGCGGGACGGCGGCATGGGATATTTCCGCTGTCAGAAGGATTATCGCGCACAGGAGAAAATAAAGCATATCCACTGTTCCTGCCTCTCAGGATAATTGGCTACCAGTTTAGGGCTTGCGAATTGAGGTGTCAAGTTGCACCGGCAGCGAACTTCTCTCGAACCAACTTCTTTGCTGTTTCCTTATCGCCGGGAGAAAGACGGCCTTCGAGGACTTCCTCTAGAAGGAACTGCTTCACTTGCCTCAACTTCGGGCCAGGTGGAATGTTGAGTATTTCCATGATTTCCCAGCCATTTAACGGACTTTCAATCTTGTGAATCGGAATTTTCAATATAATTTTTTCTATCCTTTGTTCTAGCTCTTCTAATTCCTCAGTCGAGGCATGCGGCCCATAACCTTTTCTATCTGCCTTGCAAAGCGCAATGAGATCAGATATATCGTCACCAGCCTCGCGCATAAGCCTTTTGACTGCCGAGTCTTTCCACTCACTTCGGTATTCGCCGACCCTCATATGTAATTCGACTAAACGAACTACGCGCGAGATTTCGCTCTTTGGAAACTTTAGGCGATTTAGCACTCGACTGGCAATCTCAGCGCTCTTAACTTCATGGCCGTAAAAATGTATATGCCCCTCGCTGTCTACCGTTTTTGTCCGAGGTTTTCCTGCGTCATGAAAGAGAACAGCGAGCCGCAAGATAAGATCGGCTTGGCGCGGCAGTGACTCCAATGCATGAAGGGTATGCTCCCATACGTCATAGACATGACGGCCGCCCTGGGTAACGCCTTGCATTTCGAGAAGCTCCCAAGCAAACTCCTTGAGGAGACCAGCTTGCTTAAGCATTCGAATGCCACGCACCGGGTTGTCGCTTAAAAGAATTTTCACAAATTCGTCACGAATGCGTTCGGCGCTGATGATTGCCAATCTGGGTGCATTTCTCGTAATTGCCTCCCAAGTTTGCGGGTCTATCTCAAATCCTAATCTGACTGCAAACCTAACTGCCCTAAGCATCCTAAGTGGGTCGTCAAAGAAGGTAACATCGGGGTCGGTTGGCGTGCGAATTATTTTCGCTTCGATATCTGCTTTTCCCCGCCCGGTTAAATCAAGAATCTCGCCAGTGTGCAGATTTTTTAGAAGGGTATTTATGGAAAAATCGCGGCGCAGGACATCTTCATAAAGCCCAGCAAATTCGACCTCAGGCTTGCGACTCTCCGGAGTATAAACCTCTTTCCTTGCGCTGACAAGCTCCACCGTATGACCTTTGATTGTCACCATTGCCGTCCCAAAACGCGGGTAAGTTACAGGGCGGTGGTCGGCTACTCCCTTCTCGTATAGAAACTTTGCAAGTTCGAGGGCGCTGCCTTCAAGGACAATATCAACATCCTCTGTAGGTGGCAAGCCCATAATCTCATCGCGCACACAGCCGCCCACTAGAAATAACTTTCCCTCATAAGGCGTCCCTTTCGTGATTTCCCTAATTGTCTCAATGGCAGGGTTCATGGTTTGCAGCTACTTTATGTTCTTAACGTTTGTTTCTTATTATACCTAATTTGACAGTTCGAATGCCGAATTGATATGGTTTAATGGTTTTAAAGCCAAATAAGGTTTTGCAATTTTATATTCTCCAAAGTTATCGGGGTTGGGCATTCAAACTCTACCCAGGATATTTACAGTTTACCTTTTCACCAATGCTGAAGCACTGGCGAATCAAGTTGATTTTCACCGCCAGCCAGAGGGGACAATAGGTAGCATGGGTTCACCTGCCGTCGAGATGCGAGCGATAACAAAGCGTTTCCCCAGCGTCATTGCAAACGATAAGGTTGATTTTACTGCTTATCAGGGAGAATTGCATGCGCTTATCGGCGAGAATGGAGCCGGCAAGACGACCCTCATGAACATCCTTTATGGCATGCTGACTCCTGACCACGGAGAGATACGTGTCTTCGGCAAGCCAGTTAGAATACAAAGCCCGCGCGATGCCATTAGTCTAAAAATCGGCATGGTTCACCAGCGCTTTATGCTCGTGCAGGCTTTCACAGCGCTGGAAAATATCATTCTAGGTTGCGAGCCAACCCACTTGCTCCAAACCGACTATCGTTCAGCAGAAAAACGGCTTCGCGAGATATGCGAGCAGTTTGGACTCTATGTTGACCTTCACGCCCGAGTAGCCGACTTGTCTGTCTCATCCCAACAAAAAGTGGAAATACTCAAAGCCCTCTATCGGCAAGCGCGAATACTAATCCTCGATGAGCCAACAAGCGTGCTTGCACCACAGGAAGTGGAAAGCCTGTTTGCCATGCTCAGGCGATTGGTTGAAGACGGCATGTGCATCATCCTTATCAGCCACAAGCTCCGAGAGGTGCTGGGTTATTCCGACAGGGTGACGGTTCTTCGACATGGTAAATCCGTCGCCTGCCTTGAAACCACCTCAACGACTGCTGAAGAACTTACTCGACTGATGGTCGGCAGTGAGGGCAATTTTGAAATACCGAGGCAGGTTGCAAAAACAGTAGATTTAACAAGCGAACCCATCTTAAAAGTAAGCAACTTGAGAGTAATTGGGGAATCCGGCGTACCCGCAGTTAATGGGGTAAGCTTCGAACTTTACCCTGGCGAAATACTGGGCGTCGCAGGGATTGACGGCAACGGTCAGCGGGAGCTGGCGGAGGCGCTTATTGGACTTCGCAAAGGGTTAGGAAGCATCAAGCTTGATGGTCGGGAAATCATCGGTATGTCGGTCCGCCAGCGTCTTAAATTAAGAATTGCTTACATACCTGAGGACCGCCGCTTTGCTCTCCTGCTTGAGAATCGCATAATAGATAATGCAATACTTGGCTCACACTGGGAGGAACCAATTGCGAAGGCTGGCATTCTTAATATAAGGGCTTGTCGGGAGCATGCATCGCGCTTAATCGAGAACCTCAATATAAGGGCAATTGGTCCTGAAATGGCTGCCGGACAGCTCTCAGGAGGAAATCAGCAAAAGCTCGTGTTTGGCCGAGCGCTTGAGCGCGAGCCTAGACTGCTGATTGCAAGCCAGCCAACGTGCGGCTTGGACGTAAGCGCATCGGCAGAGGTGCGAATGCGCTTAATTGAAGCATGCAACCAAGGAGCAGGAATTTTGTTGATATCCTACGATTTGGATGAAATACTAAGCCTTAGCGATAGAGTAATGGTGATGTTCCAAGGTCGAATTGCTGGCATCTTAAAAGGAGAAGAGGCAACCCCCCAGAACGTGGGAGCACTGATGCTTGGAGAAGGCATTTTGCCATCTTCGTCAAAGGAAGAAAGCCAAGGTGGAGCATGAAGAGCGCCCCCATAATTAACAGGTTGTCGCCTTTCTTGCATGCGGCTGGCAATCCATTGGCAACGCTGGGAATTGCATTTGGGATTGGTGCGATAGTTATCCTAGCATCAGGAGAAAATCCCTTTGCCGCATTTGGCGCAATGTTCTCGGGCGCATTTGGAAGTGTTCCGGCAGTCTGCGAAACCATTGTCAAGGCAATCCCACTTACGCTTGCTGGGCTGGCGGTAGCACTAGGTCTCCGTGCGGGGATTTTCAACATTGGCGTAGAGGGTCAGCTCCTAATCGGCGGGCTTGCGGCAGCGTTGGCTGGCTACACTCTAAAACTGCCAGCGCCTTTGCATACCCCCTTATGCCTCATTGCGGGAATCTTTGGCGGTGCACTTTGGGGCTTCCTGCCTGGCTTGCTAAAGGCAAAACGCGGTGTGCATGAGGTCATCACTACAATCATGCTTAACTACATAGCCTTTTTCCTAACTCACTACCTTGTAACCAACCAATTTCAAGACCCCAACTCAATGGCGCCGCAGACGCCCGAAATTCAGCCAACCGCTTTTTTAGGTAGCCTCGGAGGCGCACATTGGGGAATTCTTATAGCAGTTCTTGGCGTTATCGGCTTTGCATTCCTAATGAATCGCACGGTAGTCGGCTATGAACTAAAGGTGGTAGGCACTAACCAGGACGCCGCCCGAGCATCCGGCATAAATGTGCCAGGGATGATTGTGCTTGCTATGTTATTTAGCGGCGGGCTAGCAGGACTCGCAGGCGCAGTCGAAGTTCTAGGGGTACACCATCGGTTCTATGACCAATTCTCCCCCGGATATGGTTTCGACAGCATCGCTGTCGCTCTTCTCGGTAATAACACTGCCGTCGGAACAGCGCTTTCAGCACTCCTCTTCGGTGCGCTGAGAAATGGCGCGGTAAGTATGCAGCTAATCACCGAAACGCCAAAGGAGATAGTCACGGTTATCCAAGCTATTGTAATCGTTCTTGCAGGGATGAAATTCCTCGGAAAGAGATATCCAAGGCACGCATCAAGCAACTAGCGGCAAAACTAGCCATGGCTTTCTGACCACTCCCGCGCCGCTTGGACAAGAGCATCTATATTCTCAGCTGATGTGCCGGGATTCGTGCCGCCGCCAGCGGAGAGTATTATGCGCCCCCCAGTCCCATCAAGCGCTCGCTTGGCGCTTTCTCTCACCTGCTCCGGCGTCCCCTCTGCCATCACCTGAAGAGGCGGAACATTTCCCATTAGGACTACCTTGTCTCCAATCCGCCGATAGAGTTCGCCAGCGTCTATTAGATGGCTGAAATTCAAGATATCGAATCCCGTTTCTGCCAGGCGCTCGGCAAATGGCTCAATATTCGCATCATTGTGATAGAGTTTGAGCATGCCATTAAAAGCATCAAATATTCGCTTAAGATATGGGTGGGCGAACTCTTCGTAGTCAGCTGGTGATAAAAGACCTACTATGTCATCAAGAACAAAAATTGCCTCAACATCGGGCAAGTTCTTTGCTTGGGCATCCAACCAGCGGATTACGGTTTCAGTGCAAATATCGAGCAAACGATGCGAGTTCTCAGGTTCAATTTTTATGTCTATCAGGAACTCGGTAATCCCCCGAATGAATGTTGCAAGTGCGAGCGGACCTCGTGCAGAGACTATGCGAATTGAATACCCCATTGGGGCAATTTGTTCTTGAGCACGCCGCTGAAGATGCAGCACAAACGGCATTAGTCCGTCATTTTGCGGCGATGGCACTGTTAGCCGGCTGACCTCAGAGATGTCGGAGAGCACAGGCGAAACCGAAGGTGGAGAATCCTTCCACCATGATACTTTGCACCCGTGCGCAGAGGGCTCAATCGCCATTCCGTATTCCACCCAAAAGCCTGGTATAAATATCACATCAGGGAAGCGCTCGACAACGTGCAGGTTCGCCTCCAGCCATTTATCAGGTTCGGTGAAGTATTCCATTGCCTCTATTCCCACAAACGGCGGAATCCAAGGGCTGTCAACTAATAATGCTACTGGAGGCTTGATCTTTGCTCCTTGCACAATCGCCTTCAATTGCTCGAATTGGTCTTTTCTCATCTGTTGCTCCTTACTTTTTTGGAAAAGTTGCGGAAGGCTATTCTAATTTCGAAAAAGCCAACGCTAATTTTTTAAGGCATATTAACTTCCCCAGGCTTAGCGCGGTTTCCCAGGGCGGCACCTTTTTCCATGCCAGCTATCCTAATAACGGAATCCTTTGCGTTCACCCAATACCTCAAGGTGAAATCAGTCGCAGCCGCCGCAACAGATTCCTTTGACTCGCCTGTAAGAATTAGCCACTGGCGGCCATTGCTAGCATTATGAAGTATGACCACTCCTTTGTCTTTAGGAATGCTTTGTGATAGATTGCCTATCAATATGTTTGTTTTCGGAGTGCCAACTAAAATTAGATTATCGTTCGCTATCCGCTCTTTAGGCAAATCCTCAACACTGCACAAGTAGAGTAATCTGCCTGTCGCAGATTGGAGAGTATTGAAGATTTGGTAAGCCATTTCCAATTCCTGCGCTGGCGAATCCTTGCCAAATGCAACAGTTATGGGATGGGCATAATCAAATTGCTTAACAACACCAGGTCCCTGGGGATACTCCACGAGGTCGGGCAAAATAGGGTCGCTGAACTTGGGCATCCCTTGATTAGAGGCAATTCCCCAGCCGTAAGCACTACCTCCTGGGTAGTCAACCTTGAGGAAGTGATGATAGGTGCCGACTTGCGCGCCGGGCATCAGCAAGATTTCGATACTTCCCTCCGCCTTTCCACCAGGTTTAATGGTAACTTGTGACCCTGTAAGCAGCCGCGATTTTACACCACCGAAAGCAACTGCCGAAAGCCTCAACGAGATTGTCCTACTAGTCTTGTTCTCGATAGTAAAATTAGCCGTGGCTCTGCCGTCCCTAAATACTGTCTCTCCAATTGTTATTGGAAACATGCGAATTGGAGAATCGGGCCGTGCATACCGCCGCATAAGCCCCATTAGCTCCACCGCTTCTGGTTTTGGTCGGCGGTCGAGATGGATTGTCTCATAATGGCGAATGCCTTGTCGAGTAAGCCGTGGATTCACGCTCAGCGTTTCCTGCCAGTGGAACTGCATAAATTCGGGTATCGCTCTCGGTTTGAGCATTCCGCCGTATATCTTTGCAAACTCCCTTGCTCGGGCTTCGGGAGTCCAGCGGGTCAATATCTTCCAATTGAACTCACCAAGCGTTGGCTCGCGGCAGATGGTTCGGGCATAGCCTGCCATGGCAAGTGCAATAGACGAAGTTGCGATGTCCCATTCTGGACCGTGTTGGTAGAAATGATATCCTGCGCGGTCGAAAGGCACTCCCAGCCGCAAGAGACGATCAAACATCCCAACATTGCAGTTGCCGCTGAGAAAAACCTGCGTATCAGGGGAAACTTTCTTGATTGCATTGTACTGAGCAGTCCAGCGTTCTCCATCACCTGGTTTTATCCCTGGGATTAGAATTTCGTTTTCCAACTCAACCCGCTTCACAACATCACCATACCG
This sequence comes from Armatimonadota bacterium, assembly GCA_029907255.1. Taxonomy (NCBI): domain Bacteria; kingdom Bacillati; phylum Armatimonadota; species Armatimonadota bacterium. The sequence continues at coordinate 49,767 of JARYMF010000012.1, read as the reverse complement.
ACGGACAATGGTTTGCATCCATTCCGGCGAGCCTGCTGTGTCTACCAACACTTTGAGCCCAAGCATGCGGCACTCACTCATGTAGAAATCAAGAAACGCTAGTGCATCTTTTCTATCCATCTCGCCGAGAAGCTCCAAGTGGTGCAGGCGCACCCAATCAAAACCCATCGAGCGAATGATTCGAAGGTCGGTCTTCATTTGAGGAGTTAAATCCCGCCATTTTTTCCATAGCTTCGGCGAGAAGGGCCACCAGCCTTCGCGGTCAAGACCAGACACTCGATAATAGTCAAAGTTCTCGCACATAGTCGAATAAGGGAAATAACTTGTTCCAAACTCAACAAATGGAACACCCAGGTCAACTATTACAGTATCGCCCAAATCAACCACGCGCTGAAAACCCGAATATACAAATAGTTGGCTATCCTCCCACCCAACCTTAGGCTTTTCAGCAATTACCAGCCGCCACCGCAGTTGAACTGGCTCACCTTTTATGGGAGGAACATAGGAAGTTGGCAACTGTGAACGTGTGCGCTCTTGTTCGGGACTTGGCCCAGCAATTTGGGAAACCAAATACACGCTGTCGCCATCTTTTCGGACTGCCTCACGGATGTAGTAGCTGTTGACGGCAATCCAGCGACCCGGTTTCTCCTCAGCGGTCAATCCCGCCGCAAAGCCATTTACTACTGCAAAGTGGAAACCACCCGCCTTCCAAGAGCACCAATCGGCGCCATGGGTCATTGTGAAGTTCCTGTGGTATTTGGTTGGTTCATCCGAACCCTCGATAACTTTCCCACACCAGCGCATTCTCAAGTGCTCGATTCCGGGTGTTGTAACTCGCCTCACAAGGGCAACATACGCCTTCTCCGAGTTGCCCTCCACCCTAGTAAGTTTTGCATCAAAATCAATGAATCCAGCGGCGCATGGCATGACCGAAATTTCGATGTCATAGCCGGAGTTCTGGCACTTACCAGTTATCAATCGTTTGCCCCTGAATTCGAAGTTTAACGGTTCAAAGCAAGACACTGCGTGGGCCGTGCCGGCTTCCGTGCCAGGCACGACCACTAACCCGAGCTCAACGCGCCCTATCTCCACGCCGCGGCAGAGAAGCCTAAGGCCGCTTGCCGTCGGCTCCACGGAGAGGATGCTTTGGAAAAGGAGACTATCTTTTTGGTGGCCATCTCCTTTTCGCGTTAAGCGCAGTTGCGAATGCCCGGGCATATCAATAAGCACATAAGCCCTTCCCTTTGCTACCTCTGCAATGCCATTTTTGGCCTCAAAATATCCATCTGCGGAATCCGTAAGGAAGGTAACTGGCCCCTTGTATGGCAGGTCATGATTGTTTCTAATCACTATTGACTGTATAGCCAAAGCAGAGGGCTCCATAATCAATATGACAAAGACTGTGGTAGCCCAAATGATGCGGTTGAGCAAGCTCATTTGGTTTACTCCGCGAAGTATGATGTAAATAGTTTAACGTGTAACCAGCCGTTCATCCCCATTCTAGCCGTGAGGTTGGAGAGTTGTCAAGTATCTGTAGACGCTTGACAAGTTTACCGAGTGGGAGTATTGTTGGTTACACGAATCACCATACCTCTAGGTTATGCTAGTTTGGGCTTTTACTTTTCCGGCATTCGTCTTTTCGTGCATTGCCAATCAAGGAGGTTAAAAATGCGAATTCTAACAGTAATTTTGTCTTGTCTAGCACTCGCCAGGCTAGCCGCGGCAGGTGTAATACCCGTTATAGCCAATCCTGGATTCGAAGAAGGCAGTGCAGGTTGGGGATGGTATTCCAGAGCCAAATGCACATATGCTGTAAGCAAGGAAAATCCTTACTCAGGCAGGCAATGCATTGTCTTCCATAATGAGAGCCCTCTCGAACCTGAGGTCTATGGCAGATTATTCCAGGTTATCGGCGTATTGCCAGCAACTGAGTATGAATTGAGCGTATGGGTTCGGGGAAAAAATGTTTCATCCGCAATACATTTCACCGATTGGAACTCTTACACCCTTAACATCCCAACTGGTAGCTATGATTGGCAAAAAATATCCACAAGGTTTCGAACAAAGAATGACCAAAATAGCCTAAACATTGGTATCAACGTAGTCAATTTATGCGATGAACTAGCGATTGATGACATTTCACTCAAACCCATCGGTTCCCCACTAGAAACGAAAGGCATAAATGGTTGGTTTCTAGCGCCAGGCACGGTTATTGGTGACAACGCTCCCGCCTCAGTCGCTATCTTTCTCAATTCTACACGGAAAAGCACAGCAACCGTCGAAGCTACAATTCGCGCTGGGAGCGAAATCATTTTCAAAAAGAGCGCCCAAGTAAAGCCGGGCGAAAACTCTTTCGAATGGGAGTGGAACAGCGGCAAGGCACCAGTTAGACAACTCGAATGCACCATAACCATTTCGGATGAAAAAGGCAAGGTTGTTGCCGGAACAAAAAAGATTGAGAAACTCGGTTCGGCAATTTCTGCCGATTTGGACAAGGTTGAAGCTAAACTCAAAGATTTCGATGCACTCTATAAAAAGTGCAAGATGAAAGGAATCCCCCTCGATTATCCGCGTGTAACGCGAACCATGGTTGAGCAATTCCTGCCGCTGGCACGGATGGATTTACAGAAGGGCGAGATAACGCGGGCTAATTGGGCTGTTGGCGATTTTAATCGCTCACTCGACAATGCCATGGCGGAGATGCAGGCATATCTCAAAAATCCAAAACTTGCACCAAACGCTGTTAGATATCGCACGAGTAAGGTTGAGATAAAGGGCTTGAGCTTTATTGGCGATAGGCAAGATTCAAGTGGCAAGAAGAGCCGAGGTCCAGTCTTTTTCTGCGGCTATGGGCACTTTGGCCAAGTGAGGACAGATATGCCTCGTTGGCCAGGCTACGGCGTGAACATCATTCAAATTGAGATTGGTCCTAGCGCTGTTTTCCCCTCGGAAAATGAGGTCAATCTCAAGCCTGCGCAAGATATTGTGAATGTTCTTGACCAAGCGGCAAAGAACAATGTGATGGTAAATATTCTCCTCTCGCCGCACTACTTCCCAGGTTGGGCATACCAGAAATGGCCACATTTAATGAAAGGCGGCGGTGGATTCTTTGGATACTGTGTGGATGCACCCGAAGCAAAACAAATAATAGAGAAGTTTCTTCGAACGGTTGTCCCTCTATTCAAAGACAAACCGGCTCTCCACAGCTTTTGTCTCTCAAATGAGCCTATTTTCGACCGTGCCGCCGGCTGCGATAACACACCAGCCATGTGGGCAGAATATCTTGCCAAAGTACATGGCGACATTGCAACGCTGAACGCACGGTACAAGACCCAATTTTCAAGCTTTTCTGAAGTGCCAATCCCTGCGAATGACCAGTATGACGCGCCGCAATTCTACGATTATGTCGTGTTCAACCAAGAGCGCTTTGCAAACTGGCACAAATGGAAAGCAGATGTTATTCATGAAATGGCTCCAAAGGTTCCTGTGCACGCAAAAATCATGGACTCGGCACTCCTTTCGAGGTACACAATCGCATGGGGCGTTGACCCAGAGCTTTTTGGCGAACTTTCACAAATTAACGGCAATGACAACTACGCGTTCCCAAGCGGCGAGACAATCGCCTGGGGCTCAATGAATATCGGCTATGACCTACAGCGCTCACTAAACAAGAAGCCGATATTCAATTCAGAAAACCACATCAGCCCAGACCGCTCGAATTATTACATCAAGCCAGAGAACTTCCGCACAGCGCTTTGGCAAGGAGCAATCCACGGCCAGGGAGCAACCACTATTTGGGTATGGGAAAAGACATATGATAAAGGTTCGGACTTCTATGGCAATGTGATGGACCGACCGGGGTGCGCAGAGGCCGTCGGGCGCACATGCCTAGACCTAAACCGTTTTGCAGCTGAGGTTACGGCTCTGCAGAACGTTAAGGCGCCGGTGGCGATTTTGTGGTCAAATACTTCTATCGCCCGAAACCAGCAATATCTAGATGCAATGTCCAGAGCTTACACAGCCTTGAACTTCTGCGGCATAAAGATTGACTTCATTTCAGAAAAGCAACTTGCTGCCGGCAAGGGAAGTGATTACCAAATCATCATGCTTCCAAATGCAACCCACCTGCCAGAGGCATCCTTTAAAAGCCTCCTTAAATTGCCGCCCTCCAGCCAATGCGTCATCTTCGGTAACCCACCATCTAAAGACCCATGGGGAAACGACTTTCCCGATAACGAAGTCGCCCAGCTTTCTAAGCAGGCGGTGATTATTCCTCTCGATGCAAGCACAGATAAAGAACTCTGGCCCAAACTGCTCTCACTGCTTGATAATATGAACTTACTGCCCGAGATTCGCGTTGTAGATGCATCAACCAACCAACCGGTATGGGGAGTGGAATGGCTCCCTGCCAAAATCGGCAGTCGAACGGTCATAAACATGGTGAACCTTCTAGAGAAACCGGTGGACGTAAGAATAGTTTCATCAGGCAGACAAACTACCGAGGATAAGCCAATGTCCCCCAGAATTCTGCAGGCTCGAGATCTCCTTTCCCTCGGTGGGCAGGCAAAGGTGCGAACACTAAAACCAGTAACGCCTGTACTAGCGGAAGTTGGGCAATAAGATATGTAGAAAATAAATACTCAGTTTTCTTAAACTCAATCAAAAACTATGTCAAAAACACAACCGACAATTAAAGATGTTGCCAGGAGAGCAGGGGTTTCACACGCCACAGTGTCATATGTTCTCGCTGGCAGTAAACACGCCTCGAGGATAAGTAAAGAAACAAAGCTCAGAGTATGGGCTGCAGCGGAGGAATTAGGGTATAAGTTTAATCCAGTAGGCCGAGCCCTCAAGCGCGGACATACCGATACTATTCTTTTGCTAATTGTTACTTGGCAAATGGCTAAGTCACATTCGCAGACAGCAATGGCGCTCAGCCGCTCAGCAACAATGCGAGGGCTTCAGCTTACTGTAAATATAGTTAAAAACGATTCCGAGGCAGAGTCATTTTTGAATCACAGCATGATTAGCAACCACGAAGGATTATTAGTCCTGTGGGATTCGCCAGCAGTCGAAAAGAGCACGCTAGCCCAGCTTGCCAACGAGGGGTTGCCCGTGATTGATCTTCTTCCGGGCGCCCAAGGAAACATCGAAAGCGTCGCTGCAGACCGCGAACACGCCGGCTACACCTTAACGCGGCACTTAATCGAACTAGGACACCAGCGCATAGCTTTTATCGGGGACACAATCTCTCGCATAAAGACCACCATGCAGAAATACGCCGGCTATGAACGGGCGCTTCGTGAGGCAGGAATTGATATTGACCCCAGCCTCATGCAGAATGTTGAAGGGTTTGGCTTTGACGGCGGCTTTCAGGGTTTTCAAGAACTTATTACCCGCCAGCTGAATTTCACCGCCGTAATTTGCATAAACGACCCTATGGCACTTGGCGCCATGGCTTGCGCCCAGTTCATGGGCATGCAATGTCCACGCGATATCTCATTCGCCGGTTACGGAGCGTTTGATGAAGGTGAGTACTGGCACCCCTCCCTCACCACCGTTGGCCTTTCTGCGGATTTGGTCGCAGAAAGTGCAGTAAATGAGATTGTGCGGCTGCGAAACAACCCAAACGCCAAAAGAGCGAATATATACATCCCCGGCGAACTGATTATCCGAGAATCAACCGGTCCCGCTCCATAGGCGTCTGAATAAAAAGGAGGAATCAATAATGGGCAAACAATCATGCAAAATGACTAGACGAGAGTTCGTCGTAAAAGGAGCCGCGGCCATCGGAACACTTACAACAGGGCTCTCATTATCAAGACCTGCATTCGGGGAAAAGCGACCAAACATCCTATTTATATTAACCGATGACCAGCGATACGACGCCATGGGCTTCATGGGCCGGCCATCATTTCTAAAGACGCCAAACCTCGACCGCATCGCTCGTGAAGGCGCTCACTTTGAAAACGCATTCGTAACCACTGCGCTGTGCTCGCCAAGCCGCGCCTCATTTTTAACTGGCACCTATGCCCATAGGCATGGCGTTGTGAATAATGAAGCTAATGACCCAGACCCCTCATGTCCAACGTTCCCTCTTCTCCTTCAAAAAGCCGGCTATGAAACAGCATACATTGGCAAGTGGCATATGGAACCGAAGGCTGACCCCCGACCAGGTTTCGACTATTGGCTCAGCTTTAAGGCTCAGGGCATATACGAAAACCCAAACCTTAACGAAAACGGACATGAGTTTCAAGCAGAAGGTTATATGACCGACTTACTAACCAACTACGCCGTCAATTGGCTAAAACGCAAGAGGAGCAAGCCCTTCTGCATGATACTTGCACACAAAGCAGTTCATAGTCCATTTACCCCTGCGCCCAGGCACAAAGACGCATTCCCCAACGCCGAGATTCCAGAACCCGCAAGCTACAAGGACACGTTCGAGGACAAACCCGAGTGGATGCGGCGAGCGTTTACGTTCGGAGTCAGGCGAGAGCGGTGGATTGCAAGCCTGAAAGAGCCCGCCCCCCAAAAGGTCGAACGGGGTGAATGGAACCCTCGCGAGCCAAGGCGGCTAGATTACTACAGAACGATACTAGCTATTGATGAAAGCGTGGGACGAGTACTTGATACCCTTGAGAAGACTGGTCAGCTTGATAACACCGTTATTGTCTTTGCAAGCGACAATGGCTTCTTCATGGGCGAGCATGGCTTGGGAGACAAGCGATTGATATATGAAGAATCAATTCGCATCCCACTTCTTATGCGCTACCCAGAGATAATAAAACCTGGAAGCAAGAGAAAAGAAATGTTTCTTAACATAGACCTTGCTCCAACACTCCTTGATATAGCAGGAGTAGACATTCCCAAAACAATGCAGGGGCGTTCAATCCTACCAATCCTAAAAGGCAAGAAAAGTGAGTGGCGCGAGTCATTCCTATACGAATATTTCCGAGAAGAATGGGCAGCAGGAATACCCTTAATGCTAGGAGTTCGTTCAAAAGATTGGACATACTGTTCTTATCCCGATATGAACGATATTGAGGAGCTATATGACCTTCGAAATGACCCGACTCAGGTTCGCAACCTTGCTCTAGATTCGGCACATCTGGAGAAACTACAGGAAATGCGTGCTGAGCTTGAGCGATTAAAGAAGGAAACAGAATATCCAGAAGGTAAACAGTTGGGAGCGCCGCCAGTGGGGCCCATAGAAGAAGCTAAGGTAATCGAGGGGCTTGTGCTTTCCTTTGACTTTGCTCGCGGCGATGCGACTGATGTGTCTGGGCATGGAAACAAGGGCATTCTACACGGCGGACAATTTGTAGAAGAAGGCGGCAGAAAAGTCCTCAAGCTTGAAAAAGGGGATTATATTGACGTTTCAAGTTCACCCGCCCTCAATCCTTGCATGACGCCATGGACAATTGAAGCGCTCATCAAAGGCAAGGAAGGCGTCGTCATTGCTCAGGGAGGCGCAAGTTTTGGCTACTCCCTCTATCTCGATGGCGGCATCCCTCGATTTGCATTGAGGTCAGAGGAAACCTTAACGGAAATTGCAGGGAACAACCCAATAGGCAACGACTGGGTACGCCTCACGGCAGCCATTAGAAAACATGGCATCGAGCTGTACGTAGACGGCAAGCTAGTTGCATCCACGGGGAATGCGGGACTTCTTCCTGCCAAACCGCACGAAGGTCTACAAATCGGTATGGATACAGGAAGCTTGGTCGGCAGCTACTCGAAATCAATTCCATATAGCGGGCTAATTGAGTATGTGCGCATTTGGGCAGGAGAACACAAAATTGAATGATGGCTGGCGGCTATTGCCTATCCTAAGCGATTCCTCCAATATAAAGAATATAAAGTAAAAGCCCCAACATAAAAGGCGAGAATTCCCAAGCCTGCTGGTTCAGGAACTGCCGCCATATTCGATTCATCAAACCATGTTGAGCCATGCTGAGTGAACTTCGGAATCCAAGGGCGACTGCCGTCAAGCGCTCCCGACCCAGAAACAACCGCTGCAACATGGGTAACGAATGCCAAGCCAACTGGCTGCGGACCATTACTGTTGATTAGCTTACCGTTGGGCTTTGGTTTATATCTAAAGACAGCAGATTGCCCTGGCCCTATTGCACATGGTGTAAAGTATTTCTTGCTTGAGTCTGCGATTTTAAATTTGTTGCCGCTCCATGTCCAGCCTTCAGGAGCCACCCAAGAAAGTGGTTCCTCCACCTGAAAAGGAATTAATTCCCAAATCAAAACATCGTACTCACGACAAGCATCTCCAGGGAGGGAGGAGTTATTAAAAAGAGTCCATGTATATTCACCTTCAGCAAATTTCCAAGTTACTGACGTAAGGCCACTTGTAACCGCAGAATTCCAACCCTGGGCGTGTGCCGTTAAGGTAAGCAAGACGATGAGCATGCCGGCAAATACAAAAGCGGCAAATATCCTGCGCAGTAAAATGTTCACCAGGATCCCCTTTCAACGAACGAGAAATCGCTCAACCTTCATTCTGGCAATGCGCAGGAAAAACTTTAGAGCATAAATACCCAAATATTTATACTAGTTTTCTGATTGCTTACTTGACAAAAAGGCAGTAGCGATATAAACTAGATAGGTTAGGGTAAGAATGAAGAGGAGGCCCAAATGAGGCTTAAAGTTCCTCGAATACAAAGGGCAGTTTTTCTTTCCTTAATTTTGCTTTGTTTGAACGCCGTAGCCCCTGCCAGCTCGCAAACAGAAAGCATCCCCACGACTGCCCCGCCTAATCCTGCGTTCCTGAGATATTTTCAAGAGACCGCTCTGGTGAGTTCCGAAGCCAACCAAAGCATCGCAACAGGCCTTATACCACCGCCACTCGACCTTTCACACTCTAAAGGAGAACGCATCTCAACCGCTCGCACTCTAGTAGGATTCCCATCGTCATTTGACCTGCGAAATCTCGGGAAGGTTACCCCAATAAGAGACCAAGGTTCCTGCGGAAGCTGCTGGGCGTTCGCAACTTATGGCTCAATGGAGTCTTGCCTCCTTCCTAATGAAACATGGGATTTTTCAGAGAATAACTTAAAGAACCAACATGGCTTTGACCCAACATGCTGTGCAGGCGGCAATCATTGGATGTCAACAGCATATCTTGCGCGCTGGAATGGCCCAATCATCGAAGGAGACGATATCTATAACGCCTCAAGCTGCACATCACCAACAGGGCTTGCAATTCGAAAACATGTCCAAGCAGTTGATTTTATTCCAGACAGGGCGGGACCACTCGACAATGACAACATTAAGCAGGCTGTAATGACCTATGGAGCGGTATATACAACCTTCTATTGGAGCTCCTACTATTATAATTCCTCGACCTGCGCATACTATTTCAACGGCATGGGAGTAAGCAACCATGCGGTGTGCATTGTGGGATGGGATGACAACTATCCAGCAAGCAACTTCTACATCACCCCTCCCGGTAATGGCGCCTTCATCATCAAAAATAGTTGGGGCACAAGCTGGGGTTCGAACGGATACCTTTATATTTCATATTACGACACTTGCATTGGCACCGATAATGCTCTCTTCCGCTCTGCAGAGCCAACAACTAACTTCAAACAAGTCTATCAATATGACCCCCTCGGCTGGGTATCAAGCCTTGGTTACGGCAACACAACTGGCTGGTTTGCTAATGTCTTCACTGCAGCCACTAGCGATTATCTCGCGGCCGTTAGTTTTTATGCTGCTTCGCCAAACTCCAGCTACGAAATATATATCTACCTCAACCCAACATCCGGACCAATCAACCCAAGTGGCCCTGTCGCAAGCAAGGTTGGCAGTCTAGCGAACGCCGGGTACCAAACAATCTCCTTGGATTCGCCGGTTCAACTTACGATTGGTGAAAAATTCTCGGTTGTAGTAAAGCTAACGACACCCGAGTACAACTGGCCGATTCCATACGAACACCCATTCCCAGGATACTCGAGCGCTGCAACAGCAAACAGCGGCGAGAGTTATGTTAGCAGCGATGGAACATCATGGAATGACATCACTAATTACGTTTCCAATGCGAACGTCTGCTTAAAAGCCTTTACAACAGATGCAATCGGCTTGTCGGTCACGCCAACTTCAGAAACGTTCTCATATGGACCGGTTGGTGGGCCATTTAACCCGCCAAGCCACACCTACACTCTAACAAACAACAGCAACTTAACCATCAATTGGAGCGCAAGCAAGACCCAGCCTTGGGTTAGTTTATCCAGCGAAAATGGCACTCTTGAACCTGCCGAAAGTACGAACGTTGTGGCTTCGGTTAACTTAAATGCAAACAGCTTACCCGCCGGCGTATACTCCGATACGATTACTTTCCTAAACACAACCAATGGCGTAGGTAGCACCACTCGAAATATCATTCTAACTGTGCGAGATGGCAGCCTACGGGTAAGCCCAGACACCGCTTTCGAATCAATAGGAGAACCTGGTGGACCATTTTACCCTTCCAGCATTACCTACACCCTAACCAACATCGGCTATTCAAGCCTGGATTGGAATGCCACCAAGACAGCGTCATGGATTACCCTTTCCAAAACTTCCGGTAATCTCGAGCCCGGGGCAAGCGAGGACGTGATTGTATCCATCGGGGCAGAGGCGGCAACCCTGCCGGTTGGGATTTACAATGATACGGTGACATTTACAAACACAACTAATGGCGATGGTGGCGGAACCCGAAACGTAAAACTCGAAATAGCAAAGAACTACCGCATGGAAACCATACCAATAAATTGGATAGACCCAACTAACCATACAACATATACTCTTTCCGATGACGGCGTTACCCCAGCCCTGACAATACCGTTTACTTTCACCTTTTACGGCACAGCATACACTCAACTTTATGTGGCAGCAAACGGTATGATAGGGTTCCTAAACAATGGCCTTGATGCGTTTTCGAACACGGATATACCTAACCCGGCCGCACCAAATGCAGTACTTTACCCCTATTGGGATGATTTAGACCCATCTGCCGCTGGCAGTGTGAAGGTTGGCACTGAAGGCACTTCGCCCAACCGCCGATTTGTAATAAGCTGGGTTGGCGTACCCCACTACTCCACACCCTCAAAGCCGTTCACATTCCAAGTTGTTCTATATGAGAACTTGAACGACATAGTCTTCCAGTATCTCGAGGTCCAGCCTGACGATACTAATTGCGGAGCAGGACGAAGTGCGACAATTGGAATCGAAAACTCATCCGGAAACATGGCATGCAAGTATTCCTATAATGGCAGTACACTGCTCTCGAACAATCAAGCGATTAGATTCACCATGCTTCCCAGAATTGGAATCGAAACCGCAAAGAGCTTGCCAAATGATGAAATAGTTGCCATCGATAGGGCAATTATCTCTGCCTCATGGTCCAGCCTTTTCTATATCGAAGCTGACGACCGCCGATGTGGAATTGCCGTTTCAAAGCCATATCATGGACTCCAAACTGGAATGCGGGTTAATGTCGTCGGCACAATGAAGACAAACTCAAATGGCGAAAGGTATATAGAAGCAATAACAGCCGAACAATCGCCGCCCCCCGATAATACCGGCACAGTTGAACCCCTCTTGCTTTCAAACCGCGACCTAGGCGGCGGCGATTGGAACTATGACCCAATAACTGGTGCAGGCCAGCGGGGAGTGTGTGACAAGATAGGCAAACCTTCTCCTCAGACATGCAACATAGGCCTCCTCGTTTGCACGACGGGACGAGTAACCTATTCCAACCCATCTTATTCTTATTTTTACATAGATGACGGCTCGGGAATAATGGATGCGTCTGGCTATCCAGGCATCCGCGTGTTGCGCAGTGGTCTTTCAACTCCTGAGGTAGGCAAGTATGTGGTGGTTACTGGCATAAGTTCATGTTGGAAATCAGGTTCGGATATCTACCGTCTTCTTCGTCCGCGAGTTCAATCCGACATTGTCGTATACGACTAAACGCTGCAACGCCCCCAATAAGAACATTCACATGCACTTGTGCTTTTAGTTTTGCTCTTTATTCGCCAGGGTATATGAATAAAGCACTAGTTCATTTTTAGAATTGAACCAATGAAATTTCCGCATACAATTTTGATAATTCTGCTGATATGCATGCTTGCAGGGGGCGCTCAAGCTCAGAATATAACCGATACACAAATTAAAGAGAAGATTCTCAGTCGAATAAAGCCCCAACTAAGGCCCCTTGATGACATTACAGTTAACGTTCAAAACGGAGTTGTCACAATCACTGGCAAGGTTGCCGAACTCCAAACCAAACAAAGCATACTCAATTTTGCAAAGAGGACAATTGGAGTTGAGCAAATAGTTGATCAGATAACCGTTGTGCCTTTGCAGAAGCAAACTGACAATCAAATTCTTAGAGAAATCCGCACAGCACTCCAAGGCAACCTCAGCAAGGACGAAATCTCCGCAATAAAAGTTCGTGTGGAGAACGGAGTCGTTACACTTACCGGCACCCTCAACAACAGCTACTCAAAACAAATTGCTGGATTGGCTGCCAGCTTGGTTGCTGGCGTTATAGACGTAAAGAATGAAATTGTAGTGCGCCCGAAGATTTTTCGAACAGACGCGGAAATATTAGCCGATGTGCAAGATCGCTTTAGAAAAAATGCGTTTGTTGCAAACCAAAAGATAGATATTTCGGTCAAAAATGGCATAGTTACCCTCAACGGGATTGTAGATAGTTTTACGCAGGTTGAGCAAGCAGAAGCAATCGCCAGATTCACTCCTGGTGTTGTTGACGTCCAAAATCTCCTTTTTGTTAGATAGCTTGACTAGCGGGAGAATGAAATTATGAGCAAGAATAAGAACGAGAAAGAAAGAAACCCTGACAGCCGCATCGAGCGCGACTGGCTTGGGGAAAAAGAAGTTCCGGCAGATGCTTTATACGGGATTCATACGGTTCGCGCTCTTGAAAACTTCCCAATAAGCGGACAGAAAGCTATCCCCGAGTTCATCGCGGCTTTGGCAATGGTAAAAAAAGCCGCGGCAGTAGCAAACATGCGAATTGGCCGTTTAAACGAAGACATTGGCTTAGCAATCCGTGATGCCGCCGACGAAATAATCCATGGCAAATGGCACGACCAAATTGTTGTAGACGTGTTCCAAGCCGGGGCTGGCACCTCGCTTAACATGAATATGAATGAAGTGATTGCAAACCGTGCCCTCGAATTGCTTAACCTCCCAAAAGGAAGCTATGATGTAATCAATCCCAATGACCATGTTAATATGTCACAATCGTCCAATGACGTCTTTCCAACTGCTATGCGCATTACTGCTTTAAAATTAGGCAACCGACTTTTGGAATCGCTTTCAGAGCTTGAAGACGTTCTTTGGAGCAAAGCAGATGAATTCGACCATGTGCTAAAGTCGGCACGCACGCATCTTCGCGACGCTGTGCCAATACGCCTCGGCCAAGAGCTAGCCGCATACGCGGTTACCATCGGAAAGGTCTCTCGCCATGTTCACATAGCTATGGAGAGCCTAAAGGAACTCAATATCGGAGCGACTGCCGTTGGCACAGGAATCAACTCCACAATTGCATATAGAGTTATAGCCCTGGATGAACTAAAAGAATATACCGAAATGGAAGACCTTCGCCCACCAGAAAGCTGGGTCGAAGTTACCCAGAGTGCAAATGATTTTCTCGATATTTCGGGAGCCGTCCGAGATACCGCAGTTGCTTTAATGAAAATAGCAGGCGACATAATCCTCATGTATTCAGGACCAATGACAGGCTTTGCCGAAATAGACCTGCCTGTCGCTCAGGCAGGTTCCTCAATCATTCCAGGAAAGGTCAACCCATCGATGGCTGAAGTGCTTGAAATGGTATGCTGCCAAGTGATAGGCAACGACTCGGTCATTGCTCATGCGGCGAGAAGCGGCCGCCTCGACCTCAACACAATGACACCAGTCATAGCACGCAACCTATTCGAATCTTTGATAATTCTAAGGAACGCTGTTTCGGTATTTACGGAAAAAGCCCTCCGCGGAATGGTAGCAAACGAGGAGCGTTGCCGCACTTTTGCAGAGAATAGCTTGGGGCTGGCAACCGCATTGAGCCCAAAAATTGGCTACCAAGCTGCCTCAATGGTAGCCCAAGAAGCGCTTCTTACAGGGAAATCCATCCGCGAGGTCATCATTGAAAATGGCCTCCTTACCCCTGAGGAACTCGACCGGCTCCTAAAACCGGATGTCCTAACCGAACCTGGAATCCCTGATACCTCCTAGCACAGAACCTGTTCTCACTCCAGTTCTTGGACGCTTGACAAACAGGGATGTTATGATATACAATAAGTTAACCATACACAAGCGCCTAAGGATTAATTATGTGACCTTCGCAATCATACGCATGCAATTTTCCCAAGGTGCTCACTGTGGGAGGTACGCAGATGTCGCTCATAATCAAAAAGCACTACTTTTGGTTAATCCCATTGTGCCTTCTCCTCTCAGGATTGGGAGTTTTCATTTACTGGCAGCAGGAGATTAGCGCACAAAACCCGCCCGCTGAGCTACCACCACCAAGCCAGGCTCAGAGCAGCGTTACTGGTGCACCAGGTGATCCCAGTGCGCAACCAGGATCCATAGCTTCGGTGCCTCCTCCGACTCCAACGGAACCAGTCTATGGCTTAAAACAGGTCGTGTCCTCAGGTATAAAGGTCGTAAAAATTAAAAACTGGGATGGCAGTGCGACTGAAATACTTCGGTTTAAGTACAAATCCATGGATGGCAGGATAATGACTGTTCACCTGCCAGCAGTATACAAAAATGAAAAGCGCACAAAAGCTGGTTGGAATACACTATTTACCTGCTATGCGATGGATTACGAAGCCATGCTTGACCAAATTGAGCGAAATAAGCCTCCCGATGTATCAGCCTTTATGAACCAGCTGGTGGCGGAAATCAGCGGACAGGTTCCCGAGGGCACTTTCGAAAAAACGACAGCTGGCGTAGAAGAAGCGATGGATGTAGCGCGCCATTACCTTCCAGGTATGGGAATCGGTGACATCTCGCTCCCTCCACTCCTACCAGGCATGCCTTAAGCTTAATTAAAAACTTTCGCTAGATGTATGAACCCCACCATGCGGTGGGGTTCATTTGTTAATTAGCTTTACCCCACCACAAAATACCCACCCATTGATACTTTTTAATGGGTGCATATCCTAAGTAGGCAGTGCACAATCACCGATAATCAAATTGGTTGGAAACCATCACACATTACAAAGAAGGGTGACACAAGATTGGAAGTATTGTCACCTGAAATTGAGAAAGCTCCCGAAATAGAAGCCGAGCAAGACATATTAATTCAGCAGACACAGCCTGCAAAACGATACGCCGTCAGGATGATTCTATGTTCGGCTGCGTTAGGCGCGCTGATTTGGGCAATTCGGGACTTGCCCCTGTTTGGATGGATATACTCTAACCCAGGGGTACATGCGCTCACAGAAGGTTATGCGGGGCTTCTTGACCTTGGCCTCATTTACTGTATGTGGATTCACTACTATGTAAATGGTGAGCGCAGAGCCCTTTTGGCTACAATTGCTTTTAGCGGCGCCGGCATAGCGCTTATTGTACATGGAATAGCAAGCTTAATTAATCCAATCTCCTGTTCAATCATCGAAAGAGTTGTGAACTATTACTGTATAGGTTGGCAAATTGCCTGCGCCATTCTTCTTGCAGCTGCAGCAAGGGACGAAAAGGTGGAAGAGCTCGAAACCGTGCGCCGGATGGGCAAGAGACCTATAATTGCCAGCTTATCACTTTCCATATGCCTCGCAGTCTGTCTACCCATACTTGCTAGATGCAACTTAAAGTTGCAGGAAAATTTGCCATTTGGGCTGGGCGGCATTTGGCAAAACTTCAAAGAACAGTTAGCGAATAAAAGCCTCCACGATGCACTTCTAGTGACTGCCACATTCGCCGCACTATATGTGGGCGCAAATGCTTATGCAAAGCGAGAAGACAGTTTTACTCGTTCGCTCATGGTCTTTGGCTCATTCATAGCACTCTCACAAATGGCTGATGCCGCATCTGGGCTGGATTACAGCATTATGTGGTGGCTAGCACATTTGTTTAGGCTCTGCGGCTTCTTCCTTCTGGTCATTTATATGGCAAAAGAGTTTGGTGCGTCATACTCAGACGCACACGCCAGGATTTCACATCTAGAAGCCGTCCACTACATGTCATCAAGCTTATCAAATACACTCGACCTTCGCGTAGTATTGCTAGCGATGGTTTCCGACATGGCTAGAATGCTTTCTGCCACATATGCTTCGGTCATGCTTGCTAACGAAGAAGGAACAACTCTCACCACCTATGCGACATATGGTTTGCCTGAAATGCCCCTAAACCCTAGGAAGCCGCAGAACGTAGAGGGAAGTGGCAGGCCAGGATTTTATTCCGGCCATACAGCAAAAGCGTTCAGAGAAAAGCGCATAGTCGTTGTAGATGATGTTTTCGCAGATGTTGAGTTTATCCCTTGGAGGGTTCTAGCCGCAAGCAGCGGTTATGCCGTATCAGTGCCGCTGGTATATCAAGATGTCGCCCTAGGTGTATTGAATTTATTTTTCAACAAACATGTCCCTTTGAATGACGAAAAAATGCGTCTTTTCCAGACGGTTGCATCCGCAGCTGCAGTGGCAATCGCAAATGCTCAGCTATATGAAAAGTCTCTAGCTGCCGACCTCTCCTCTGCTTTCAATCCAGCCTCTTCCCCAAAGATTCGATTTGCATCTTAGACTTAGCATTATTGCAACCAATAAAAGGAACTTCTTGAATTGTTGCCGAAGTTATAGCATGAGGATGCTACCTTCGGAGGCAACAAACATGGCGACCATCACATGCTTCGACGGTGTTGGGTGCATCGGCGGCAATAAGATTTTCCTCAAAGACAAAAATACGGGGCTCTGGTTCGACTTTGGCCTCAACGTTTCCCACATGGGCAAGTTTTATGAAGAATACTTACAGCCAAAAACTTGCCTAGGCCTTTATGAACCAATCCAGATGGGGCTAATTCCTCCCATCAGCAACCTTTACCGTGAGGACTTAGAATCCAGCATTGCCAATCCCTGGGAAGGTGTAGAAATCCACGATATCGGAGAAACGCACGGCATTCTTATATCACACGGCCACCTAGATCATCTTGGCAGTATTCACTATGTAAAGGGTAACATCCCAATTTACTGCTCCGCCATGACCCTAGCACTCGCAAAAGCGTGCCAAGATATTGGCATGGGAAACGAGTGTTCATATATCTCCGAACGCAGGGAAAAACCTACCGGCGAACTCGAAGTTGCTAGAGACCAACCAACCGTTTCGCGACCCTACTGCCTTACTGATGAAGAGCCTAATGAAAACTTAATAGAATTCTGGAACTCAACCCCATCGTCTAGAAAGGCACATAAACCGAAGCCTATCATAAAATCTTCAAAGTGCGGAGACTTGAATATCTACCGTTTTTCCGTAGACCATTCAATTTATGGAGCATCAGCTTGGGCAGTAGAAACAAGTGAAGGATGGTTGGTTTACACAGGCGATTTGCGATGCCACGGAACAGCTTGCCATTGTACATGGGATTTTGCAGATAAGGTAAAAAAACTCAAGCCCCGCGCGCTAATAATCGAAGGAACACGCATCAACTCTAACACTAAGCGAACCGAAGAAGATGTCTATAATAATGCTCTTCAAGAGGTAAAAAAGGCGGAAGGTTTAGTGGTTGCTGACTTTAATTCAAGAAACGTAGAAAGGCTAAACGCTTTCCTAAAAATTGCCAAAGAAACCGACAGAAAATTGGCAATATTAACGAAAGACGCTTACCTCATAAGGGCAATGAGGCTTGTAGATTCTAACATTCCATCGCTTGATGACGACAACATCGTAATCTATTCTGAGTTTGAGGCGACTACAACCAATTGGAAAAAATCAATTAAAGATGAATATAAACATAAGCTTATTGAACCAAAAGACGTCAGAAAGAACCAAGATAAGTTCATTTGCTGCTTCAGATTCTTTGACGTAAACGAACTAGCCTTGATTAAGCCCATCGCTGGTTCAATATGGATATATTCGTCGTGCGAGGCTTTTAATGAAGAAATGAAAATTGACCAAGAAAGGCTAAAAGCCTGGTTGGAAAAATACGATATGGTATTTCTCGGTGGCACAGACGACGACCAGGGCAACCCATTTCATGTTTCCGGACATGCAAACGGTGCTGATATACTAAAATTGATAGAAGAAATCCAACCGGAGATTGTCATACCCATCCACACCGAAGAGAAAAACCTTTCGATATTTAACGATTCCCTTAAAGGAAAATGCCAAGTTAAAGTTCCCGAAGTGGGGGTACCAATTAATCTTTATTGATGAGGTTGGCCTGGCAACCCAATTTCAGCACGTTTTCTCTCATAGATTTCCATTAGCCCTTGTTGGATTATCTCGTTATTTGGGTCCAGGTGTGCCGCCTTCTCAAAATATGAAATTGCCTCATCCACCCTATTTAACTGACTCAGAGCTTGTCCCATTGCATAATAGTTCATTGCAATGCTTGGGGCAAGCTTGATTGCCTTTCGGAGATAAGAAATCGCCCTTTCTGGCTCGCCGTTCGACACATATGCGACTCCAAGGTTGTAATATGCGGCGGGGTTGAGAGGAACATCTTTAATAAATCGCTGCCAAAATATGACATCGTCAGTATATAAAACCGACTGTTTGACGCTTAAGAACGAAAAGGCAACTATTACACCAAGAGCCAAAGCCAAGCCTGCATAGCGCACATATTTACCGCTTTCCACTGCCTTGGCGATTAGCCACCCAAAGACGATAGCTAACCCAAAAGAAGGGATATATAGCAATCTTTGCGCTACCAAACCTGCTAGATATGGCCCAGTAATACCAGATATCAAGCCAATTGTCACCAAGAACCATGCCATGCCAAAGAATAGTATGGGCATAGTGAGACTGATTGACCAAAAACAAAACGCAAGTGCGCATACAAAGGCACCGCGCAATAGGCTAGTATTGTTGATGATTTGGTTCGGCAAGTATCCGTAGCCAAGCTTTGCGGTCCAAGGTAGCAAAAGCATCTGCAAATGTGCAAATAATGAAAAGCCTATTATTGCCGCACGCGCTTTCGGCGGCACAA
Source organism: Armatimonadota bacterium (assembly GCA_029907255.1). Lineage (NCBI taxonomy): Bacteria > Bacillati > Armatimonadota > Armatimonadota bacterium. Next base: position 30,599 of record JARYMF010000012.1, on the reverse strand, counting down.
GAACCGATGGAGCCATTGCTTCTTTCAAAACAAAATGCCGCGCACCCAGGAAGACAACTGCAAGTACCACGTACGGTATGGCATCTTTAAGCAACTTCCGATAATCTCTAACCCCTGATGCCCACGCCGAAAGAGCTATTAAAACTGGCGACAGGACCGCAAGTTCCTTCGACATTAACGCAAGAAGAATAAGCACAAGTGAAAGCACCAGAAAAACCCGACGCTTACTGCGATAATACTCCATATATGCGCATATCCCAGGGATAAGGAATGCTGCGCATATCACATCGGTACGGCCAGAAATCCAACATACAGAATCAGCGTGGATTGGATGAACAGCGAACAAGAACGCAGACGCAATTGCGGCAATGCGACTGCGAAGAATCTGCCAGGTCAAAACTCCAACAAATAGAATTGTAATTGCATGGAAGAATAGATTCGTAAGATGATAGCCAAGAGTATTATCACCCCACAGTGCACGGTCAAAAAGCAGAGAGGCAACTATTATTGGGCGGTAGAAAGCAGCTTTTCCACCTGAAGGGTCAATTAAGAACCCAGTTGTGAATATTTGCCACCAACCTTCGCCTGTATGCATGTCAAGCTGCTGGACCAAAACTTCATCATCCCAGATGAATGGCCCGTTCACAGCCCGGAGATAAACCAAAATTCCCAGGGCAACAGCGACAACAAACGGGCCTAACCATAGCAATCTCTGGGCAAACGATGTACCCGAAGCCTTCATCTTACTTCCCCCTACTTAAGTATAACAGGTTTAAACGGTATCCGAAAGCAAAATTCTTGCCTTGTAAAAATGTTCATCCGCAACGGCTATCAGAGGGGTGACAAAACCTAATATAAATTATTGATTAGTCGCAGAAAGACCAGCAGGGGTTCGCCTTTGATTTAAGGTTAATCTTAAATGCTGATGTAAAACTGCCTAAATCTTTCACATATCGGCATCTAAATGCTAGCCACTGATAGAAGATAATTAATAGAAAGCTAAAAAATTGCACACTCATCTTCCGCCGAAAGCAACTCTCCGCTTCGTCTTGTGCACATCCCTAATCTTTGCGTTTGAGCATAATCCATTGGTTGCCTCGCATGTGTATTAGCGCATATCCTCCCTTCAAGCGCTCTCCATGCAAGTCAAAAACAATCTTATCCTTACTGCGCTCTTTTAGTTCAAAGTAGCCGCGGTCCCAAATAGTTACCGTTCCAGCACCATATTCGCCCTCTGCTATCTCACCCTCAAAATCTATATAGTCCAGCGGATGATCATCCACCTGGACCGCCAACCGCCGGATCCCAGGTGATTCCGGAGGCCCCTTAGGAACTGCCCAGCTCTTGAGCACTCCGTCCATCTCCAACCTGAAGTCCCAATGCAAATGTGAAGCATGGTGTTCTTGAACAACAAATCGGCTCATTATTTATCATCCTTTATGTTATTCTCCGCACGACCTGTATAGCATTGAGAGCCATGTGATATAGAAATACAGCATGCAAAAGATCCGCATCATGAGGCATTATGCCCATTTCTTTTGCAACTGTTACTGGTGTGTCCCAAGTATCCACACAGTCTTCCGGAACAATGACTTCGTAGTCCATTTTAAACTGATTAGCTCTCGCCCTCAAATGGGTTGCAATTTGATATATGCATATATCGGTGACGTCACCAACTACAATGAAACGCTTAATATTATTATGCCTCTCAAGCCAATTGGGAAATTCCGTGTCAATCGCCGCATTTATGCTCTGCTTTGGAAGGACGACAAAAAGGTCGGAAAATGGAAGCGCCTTAAGTTGGGGCATTGTCTCGGCCTCTTCCGTCCCTACAATCGAATGAGGTCCATACGCCTCAAATTCCGGCGAATCAATTGGGTGTTGGTCTTGCGGCAGCACAAAATTCGTTATGCCATGCGAATATGCGAGTTTGAAAAGCTCAACAATAGGCTCAACGATAGTCGCAACTCTGGGGCTGGCTAGCCTGCCTTTTCCGCAAAAACCAACAATTACGTCAACACACACAATCGCGACATTTTCAGCCCCGCCAGCCGCCTCAACTATATCCTTCATCCGCGCCTCAGGCAAGCGGTCCATCCAATCCTTTAGAAAAGCAAGGAACTCCTCACGCCCGCGAATAAACTCATTAGTACCTTGACATTCCAGGATTTCCATAAGGTCCGCCTCCAAGCGTTTTATTTTAAAGTTTACCCCATCCGCAGTTGAAACCTACTTTCAAGTATTTATACGAGTACACATTTCCTGTCCTGCATGATATACTGCATTTGGGGTTCCCCAGAAGTTCAATTTCGGAAAGGTAAGCTCCAGCCAATATGAAGACAGTACGCGACGTCATGACAACCAATGTCATCCAACTTGTCCCTTCAAACAAAATAAAGACTGCAATAATGCTAATGAAAGGTCACAACATCGGGGGCATGCCTGTAGTCGACAACGGCGTTGTTCTTGGAATTGTTGACTATCAAGACCTGCTTGGCAAAGACGAAGATGTGCCCGTTCAACATATTATGGATAAGGAATACGTGCCAGTTCCTCCCGACATGACAGTTGCCGACGCTGCCGACTTGATGGCAAAAGTTGGGGCAAATCGGCTACTCGTGATGGAGGAAAGCCGGCTAGTTGGCATTGTGACGCGCGGCGACCTTCTGCCCGAATTAGGAAAATCATTCGACCCAATCACCAAACTGCCCAGGTCTGATGCAATGCGTGATTGGGGAATTGCCGCCCTGAAGCGAGGGCAGGAGATAACTGTCATTTTCATAGACCTAGACAAGTTCGGCGACTTCAACAAGAAATACGGCCACATAACTGGCGACAAAGTTCTTCGCCATGTGGCTGAAATCCTTTCGTCCGGCACGGATGAGGGCACCGACTTCCTATGCCGTTACGCGGGCGACGAGTTCGTAATAGTCACCCTTCGAAATAGCAAAGAAGCAAGAGAACTCGCCGATAGTTTAGAGAAAAAGCTGCGCGAGACCCCTCCGGGCGACCTTCCGGAACCTGTTACAGGTTCGATAGGAGTTCATGGAGGCAAGCGAACAAAAGAAAGAGAAGACGTTCACTATGAGGCGACGCTTGATAATCTGATTAACCTCGCCAGCAAAGCATGTACAGCAGCAAAAAGCAAGCAATTGGGAGTAGCCTCGCTCAACGGTGAAAAAACAATTGCCGAGCCACCTGCGACTGCTGAGCCCGAATCTGCGCCGACGCCGCCAGCCGCCGAAATTCCTGCAATCGATTTGTCACGCTCTAGGTTAAGAATACGTGCACTAAACTTCTCCTGGGAGGGTGGGTCACTCGCAACCGCAGAAGTTCAACTTGCCCAAGGAGAGGTTGTGCAAGGACATTCATGTAGCGGATTTGCGCTCGGAAGAAATGCATTGCGCCTAGTTTCCGACGCCACCGCAGGAGCTGTTTGCAAGTTCCTCCCAGCAGGATATGGCGTGGTTGTTGACAGCATTAACCTAATTGAGAACGGCATTAATGACGACATAGTGCTGGTAACAGCGCTTATTATCACCCCGCAAGCGGAAATTAAGGTGTCTGGCAGCTCCATAGTAAAGCAAGACGCCTACCGAGCAGCTGCAGCCGCCTTGCTAGATGCGGTCAACAGACAAATAGGTTTTCTCGGCCTCAAGCAAAATTCTTGAAATTAAACTAAAATCTGATAATTAGTTGCTATAACCTCTTGTTTGAGGAGTTTTTAGCCGATAATTACCGATGTGGGTGCAGTGTTAAGCTGAGGCCATACGCCTAAGACATCACACCTCAGATAAGGGGAAACGCGCATGGCAAAACCGAGCATTCTCATTGTTGACGACGAACCTCAGGTATTAAGCCTGCTCACAGAGGCTCTCGAACGCAATGAGTATCAGACTTTTGGAGCCCAGAATGCTGAAACAGCCCTGGAACTCCTTAAAAAGAAACAAATTGACGTAATTTTCCTAGACTTGAGAATGCCTGCCACGGATGGCGCGCAAACCCTCGAGCGCATCAGAGAAACTCACCCTACTACGCCAGTCGTAATCATTACCGCTTACCCCCGCGATTTGCTGGTCGATAGAGCAATGAAATTAGGGGCGTTTGCCTGTCTAATAAAACCTTTCAGTATGGCTGACGTCCTTGCCATTCTTGACGTGCTAGAAATAGAGAAAGCTGCTTAACTTAGAGCTAGAATAAACACCAACCGCTGGCCGGTGGGGAGAATCTAAAAAAGCGAAAAAAAATTTTTTCAACCCGCCGCAGGATGAAGGATATTCCTTGGGAGGTGTCGAAAAGTGCCCTAGGTGGTGTAAACGATTACACAAATAAGCATCTCTCGTAAAACCACCAGCCAAAGGAAGCAACAAACGAGCGCGTGCGCCTAAATAGGTCTTCACGAGACTGGACATGCATCGGTTCTATGTACCGACTCAGCAGTTTTTTGATAACCAAGCTTGGCTAAGTGGGGGCCAGCACAGGCAGATACGCAATGTCCTACGTCTAAGAGTTGGAGACCTTATTGCCCTGTTCGACGGTTCCGGCAGGGAGTTCGTTGCGCGAATTCAGAAAATAGAAAAAGACCGCGTTTTAGTTGAGATCCTTGAAAGCCGAATACCGAAAACCGAACCAAGCATTCGCCTAACGCTTGGCTTGAGCCTTTTAAAAGGCGAGAAAATGGACATTGCACTGCAAAAGTGCACAGAGATTGGCGTATCAGAATTCCTGATTGTGCAAGCCCAGCGCTCAGTGCGCCGAATAAGCGAAGACAAACAGAACACAAAACTTGAACGGTGGCGCGCAATCGTCAGAGAAGCCGCCGAGCAATCAGGCAGAACCCGCGTGCCAAGCGTGGAGGGTCCATTTTCGTTTGAGAATGCAATAATTCGGGTAAAAAACCAAGGCAGAAGATTTATTGCATGGGAGCAAGAAAAAGAAGTAACCCTGTGGGCCGCGGTTCGAAACATAGAAAAAGTAAATGAAGTTGCCTTTTTCATAGGTCCGGAGGGGAGCTTCACAACAGAAGAAATTGATATCGCAAAAAGAAATGGAGCGACCACGGTGTCGCTTGGGCCAAGAATTCTGCGAGCAGAAACGGCGGCTATTGTAGGAAGTGCGTTGATTATATACAATTTGGTTGGTACGTAGAATAACTTGCGACGAGATTATAAGTAGTTTCTAATCAGGCAAAAATTTCCTTGACAAACTAAAAAACATTTGGTAGACTACGAGAAAGGGGAAATTGCGCTGGGAGCTAATGAAAACGTATACATTAGCATGCTCTTGCTCCTGAAGAGATCATCACCATCCTATGGAACTCTGCGATGTGGTTACATCGTCAGAGGAAGTAGGAGCAAAAACTAGCAATTGTACTAGTCGCGCTCCAAGGGTGGTGAGGAGTATAACATTTGCTCTAAGCACCCGCCGCATTATCAACTGATTTAGGAGGAGGAGGTGAAAATGAAAAACCGAAAGAAAGGATTCACCCTAATTGAGTTGCTTGTGGTCATAGCAATCATTGCTATTTTGGCCGCGATTCTCTTCCCCGTGTTTTTATCAGCAAGGGCTAAGGCACGATCAAGCCAGTGTTTGTCCAACTTGAACCAGCTTGCCAAAGCGTTCCAGATGTATACATCGGACTACGACGAACGCTTCCCTTGCACAGAGATACCTAGGGATAGGTACAATGGGGATTATACCTTAGTAGGCGCAGATCCTGTTTTCCTTTCTCGGACCTGGGTATCTCGGATTGATCCCTATGTAAAATCGGGAGAGGTAGTAGACGGCGTACTGAGGGGTTGTTTTGTATGCCCCGATGCAAGCAAAGTTTGGAAGGTTTATCTTCGCAGAGGACAACCTGACCAAGCTAGCTACGGATATAACTTCCTGTTCCTTGGTTTGCCGTATAAGTTTGGTGATACCAAAACCAACCCATATGCAGGAAGCTACAAGTTCAACTGGGGAGCCGCCAGATTGGGACGGATAGTGAACCCATCTGAGACAATCCTGCTAGTGGAGAACGCAACGGTATGGGCATTTCCGCCCTACGGCTTCGTTGACCCGGTCCCACCAAACCCTGACTCGACTAATACTAAGGGATCGCAAATTTCTGCGAATCAGTACGTGAGGCCAAGGCACAATAACAAAACCAATGTCGCCTGGTGTGATGGGCACACCTCAACGCGCGACACCCAAGAACTTGTTGCTGCAGGTCTTTGGTATGGCAATAGAAGCCAGGACCCAAGAAACCGCGAACAAGGAAAAGCCCCAGATAACAGGCTGTGGGATAGATTGTAATTAATTTTTAGGGAGCAGGGCATGGTTCAAGCCCAACCCATTCCCTGCTCTCCAATAGTCCCAAGACAATACGGGGACAGATGGGAGGGAATAAAATGGTTGGTAAACAGAAGGGTTTTACCCTAATTGAGCTGCTGGTCGTAATTGCCATTATTATCATTCTTGCGGCAATCCTATTCCCTGTGTTCGCGAAAGCTCGAGAGAGGGCAATGCAGACAACTTGTGCCAACAATCTAAAGCAGCTCGGCGTAGCCGCCGAAATGTACCAGTCTGACTGGGATGACGTCCTCGTTCCTTACGGCGCTCCATTCCAGTGGGGGCAAGGCATGTGGCCCACACTGCTAAACCCATATCTAAAGCAGATAATGGGCGACACAATGGATACAGAAGGCAAATTGGGCAAAGTATTTAAGTGCCCAAGCGCAGTGGAGGATGAAGTAGCATCCTGGTCTGCGGAACGCTCATATGGCATGAACCCCTTCTGCGGTGGATGGATGAGCGACCCGAAAACCGCTGTAGTTGTTCCGCTTTCAAAGGTACACTATCCGGCGCAGACTGTCCGCATAGCCGAGACATGGTGGGGAGCGGCTCAGAAGGGAACCTTCTTCGCACCATACCCCACTCGAACGGATGGCGTTGCTCCCCCGGGTAGGCACAACGGCCTAAATAATGTGCTTTGGATAGACGGTCATGTAAGTGCAATGACAAATGAGCGCTACATGCTGAGGGATAACGGCACAGGACCAGGTGGGCCAAACGTATGGTGCAGGTTAGAAGGTCCGAAGCCGGCCAATAATTAATGGAATGAACGTAAACTTGGCAATAATTTAAGAAAAAGGCGGGCACCGGGTACGGCCCGCCTTTTTCTTAGACCTTTGAACTTGAAAAATCAATTACTGGCGTCCCAATCGCCATAGATTGCAAAAAAAAGCTTGCTTAAAGAGAAGCTTTGTAGTAAAATTAAAGTAGAAGATAGCATTTGAAAGCAGAGGGCTGAACAAGCCTTACAAATTAGGTTACCTTCTAATAAATGACTCTTAAAAAGAAGGAGGGAGATCGGAAATGGCGAGTGGAAAGAAAGGCTTTACACTCATCGAGTTGCTTGTGGTCATAGCAATTATTATCATTCTCGCGGCAATATTATTCCCTGTGTTCGCGAAAGCCCGAGAAAGGGCAATGCAGACAACTTGTGCCAACAACCTAAAGCAGCTCGGCGTAGCCGCCGAAATGTACCAGTCTGACTGGGATGACGTCCTCGTTCCATGGGGCGCACCTTTCGACTGGGCAGGAGCACACTGGCCGCAATTGCTTGACCCCTATCTAAAACAAATCGAAGGGGGTAGGATGACAGGCACGAACTTGGGAAAAATCTACAGATGCCCAAGCTTTGAAGCGGACGAAGTAGCCTCCTGGTCTGCGGAGCGGTCATATGGCATGAACGTCTACTGCGGTGGCTGGTACAAACTCGATGGAAGCGATGCTCGAGTCGTACCATTAAGCAAGGTACGCTATCCCGCACAGACAGTGCGAATAGCCGAAACATGTTGGCCTGGCGGACAGAAGGGTACATTCTTCGCCGCCACACCAAACCCGCCCTTGAACTACATAGCACCGCCAGGACGGCACAACGGCCTGAACAACGTGCTCTGGATTGACGGCCACGTAAGCGCAATGACAAATGAGCGTTATCTTTTAAAGGATAACAACGTTGACGAACTCGGCTACGTTGGAAATGTATGGTGCCGCATGTCAGGGCCCAAACCAGCCAATAATTAATGCAACTTTCAAGTGGCGAATAAAGTAAGACATAGAGAGCGGACTTTAGAATAGGTTCGCTCTCTTGCTATTATTGCTGATGTACTATGAAATTCAGCAGGAATTTCGTAGAGTTTGCAGAACATAGTTGTGTAAACGGCGCATATTGGGTAAGGAATTTTTGGGATGCGCACCCCCTTTGGTCATTAGACATCTACAATGGAAAGGACGCGCATGCGCCAGGAGCAAATAACTGACAACCTCGATCAGCTACTCGATGTCCTGCCGACGCACATTCGTGCTTGCCTTCAGGACCAACCAGACCTGGACGAGCTGTTGGAGATTGTTCTTGACCTCGGCAGGCCTGCCGAAGCCCGGTTTCCACTTAGGGTACTGGAGCTTTGCGATATAGAAGTTACTTCTGAGGATATTGACTACGTAGTCTCCCGGGTCGGAGCATTTGGAAAAGACAATAGAGCTGGAATCGAGCGCACTTTACACCGCATTTCCGCCATACGCAACCGCCAAGGAAAAATAGTCGGCCTTACATGCCGAATTGGCCGTGCTGTATATGGCACCATAGACATAATTCGCGACGTCGTGGAGAGCGGTAAGAGCATCCTCTTGCTAGGTCGCCCAGGCGTCGGAAAAACTACCAAGCTACGCGAAGTTGCCCGCGTCTTAAGCGACGAGTTTAAAAAGCGCGTCGTCGTCGTGGATACCTCAAATGAAATAGCTGGCGACGGAGATATACCACATCCAGCCATTGGACATGCTCGCCGCATGCAAGTTATGTCACCCGAGCTCCAACATGCGGTCATGATTGAAGCAGTTGAAAATCACATGCCTGAGGTCATAGTTATTGACGAAATTGGCACGGAAGCTGAAGCATTTGCAGCGCGAACAATTGCTGAGCGAGGGGTACAGCTCATTGCAACTGCCCACGGCAACTCGCTCGAAAACCTACTGATGAACCCCACTCTTTCCGACCTTGTCGGAGGCATCCAAGCAGTAACCCTTAGCGACGAGGAGGCAAAGCGGAGAGGCACACAAAAAACGGTGCTAGAGCGAAAAGCACCACCGACATTCGACATAGTCATAGAAATCATGGAAGTTGACAAGCTAGCCATTCACCACGACGTGGCGAAGGTTGTGGATAAGCTACTGCGTGGCACACCTCCTCGCCCTGAAATCCGCATCAGAAACCCTGAGGGCGAAGTTGAGGTTGTCCAAGAAGCCGACCTCGATGTGCGAGCTCCCGAAGAGGTAGGCACACTGGTGCCGCCAATTCCTCAAGCCAAACCCCTACCCCAGACAGTTCGAATTTTCCCCTATGGTGTAAGTAGGAATAGGCTCGAACGAGCAATTCGAGAACTTAAAGTCCCTGCATACATCACCAAAGATTGGCGAGAGGCAGATGTAATCATTACCCTCAAAGCACATGCTAGGAAAGAACCCGCTAAATTGAAAGATGCTACTGAACGCGAAATTCCTACATATATCGTCAAAAGCAACACGTACACCCAAATAGCAACGGTTCTCAAGACGATATTCAAGGTTTCGGAATTTGAAAACGAAGAGCTTGCGCTCCGTGAGGCAGAGGAAGCAATAGAACGGGTTCTGGCGGGCGAGGAAATGGCGGAACTAATGCCGCAAAGCAGTTACATCAGGCGGCTACAACATCAACTTGCCGCAGAAAATAAACTCATCTCAGAAAGCGTTGGAACCGAGCCATTTCGTCGCGTAAGAATCATGAGACCATAACATAATTTCTCAGTGTCCCCCCACAAACAACCAAGATCTAAGAGTAAAAAGTGTATGGCTTAGGCAAATGCTTTTGAAAATTTCAGGATTAAGCCGCTTTCATTTATAATTATTTAAGAAAAAAAACATTGCCTGGAGACATATGTGGATGCTTATTTCATAACTTTGGAAGGGCCAGAAGGATCCGGCAAGTCGACGCAGGCCGAAATGCTTGCCGATGCCCTAATAAAACATGGAATCAAAGTAAAGCTAACGCGAGAGCCTGGCGGCGACCCAATCAGCGAAAAAATTAGGAACATTCTCCTCCAAGGAGCAGACGATGAGATAACCGATAGAACCGAGCTTTTCCTTTATCTAGCCGCACGTGCCCAACATACGGAAAGAGTAATCCGCCCGAGCCTTGAGGCTGGCGTTACCATCATATGCGCCAGGTATATTGACTCAACAACCGCATACCAAGGCTACGGCAGTGGCTTCGACTTAGAGCTTATTCGTCAACTAAATCACTTTGCAACAAACGGTTTGATGCCGCACCTCACTTTGCTCCTCGATATTGATGTTGAGACAGGCCTCCGACGCCAGCGCAGGTGGAATAGAATCGAGCGCAAGTCCATTGAATATCATCAGCGAGTTCGCGCCGGCTTTCTGGAAGAGGCAAGGCTAAACCCCAACAGAATTGTCGTCATAGATTCATCCCGCGATGTCAAGACAGTCCACCAGGAAATCTTACGCCATGTTGCGGAAAAGCTCGGATTGCCAATATAATACCTTGTGGGAGGCCAAAATGAAACTAGTCATCACAGTCATCCACGACAGAGACAAAGCAAGGATTTCGGAGGCTCTCCTCCGCTCAAACTTTAAGTTTACAAAGCTGGCAAGCACTGGTGGTTTTCTTCGCGATGGTAACGTCACTTTTCTCATAGGCGTCGAGGAAAAGCGGCTGGAAGAGTTGCTTGGCGTAATCCGAGATAGCTGCAAAACCCGCGAGCAATATGCAAATTTCATCCCACCAGATGCCGGTCCGGTAGGCGTATTTATGCCAAGCCCTGTAAAAGTGCTTGTCGGCGGCGCAGTCGTCTTTGTTGTGGATGTAGAACGCTTCGAACGGTTCTGACATGAGGTTTTCTGACATTGAAGGTCAAGAAGGTGCCATTCGTGCACTTAAATTCTCGCTTCGACGCGGCGAAGTTGCACATGCCTATCTTTTCGTAGGTCCAGCAAATACCGGCAAGATGGCAACCGCTCTTGCATTTGCATCTGCGCTAAACTGCGTCAACAAAACCTTCGAAAATAACGAGGATGCGTGCGGCACATGTATATCTTGCAGGCGGATAGAAGCCGGCACACACTCCGATGTCCGAATCATCACCCCAGAAGGCGACCAGACAAAGATTGACCAAATGCGAGAGATGATCAAGAGCCTTCAATTCGCACCTCTTGGAGGCCGTTGGTCTGTTGTAATTATCGAACAAGCAGACACCCTGAACCCCAGCTCTGAAAATGCAATTCTTAAAATCCTAGAGGAACCACCCTCCTATGCCGTCCTCATTCTGCTATCCTGCAACCCCACCCTTCTCCTTCCAACCATCCGGTCGAGGTGCAGAACAATAAGGTTTATGCGAGCTTCGACGTCTGAGGTCGAAGCGATGTTAAAAAGAAATTTCGACCTTCCCGAGGAAAAAGTAAAGCTAATCGCTGCATGCTCACAAGGCGCCATCGGTCGAGCAATACGCATGGCATCCGACCCTGCGATGCTTGAGGACCGAGCTGCTGTGCTAGGACTCATCCGCAATTGGCCCACCTCGCCACCAGTACTAGCATTCAAGACCGCCGAGACAATTCGCAAGATGGCCGAAGGAACACAGTCGGATACCGACGAACGCACGCGAATTGGAAGGCTCCACAGACTGCTGGACTACATCCTTTCCTGGTATTCTGACCTTCTTTCGCTTAAGATTCGGGGAAACGACGCGCCAGTTTGCAATATTGACATGGTGGATGATTTGAAAGAGCAGGTGGTTCTCTATACAAGAGAGCGGCTTCAAGCGGCAATTAAGTCAATAATGGACACACGGCGATACTTGGCTGGAAATGTCACTGCTCAATTAGCACTTGAGAATATGCTGTTTGATATTCGGCCTGATAATATATGATAGTTATATTCAACCTCTTATCTCTTTAATTTCAAGACCGCTAGACTTTCTCGTTACTAACTCAAGTGCAACTGCCGCGATATGCTCGGCATCCAAACCATAAAGCTCGTAAAGCATTGAAGTTGCACCGTGAGCGGCAAACTCATCCGGAAGGCCAATTTGCCTGACATCCACATCGCCTATTCCCGAGGCGGCAAGCAATTCAAGAACTGCGCTGCCAAAGCCACCCTGAACTGCATTCTCCTCAACAAGCACCAATCGTCGGCATTGGGACACAAGGCTGAGAATTAGTTTGGAGTCAAGTGGCTTCACGAACCTAGCATTCACCACCGCCGCCGAAACCCCCGACTCTTGAAGGATCTCCCTAGCTCTCAGAGCCGATGCCACAATTGGACCAACAGCAATTATACAAACATCATCTCCTTCGGCAAGCAATTCCGCCATGCCCATCGAAACGCTGGGTTCTGAAGACCTGTATGCAGTAATATCTATCGCCGAACCTCTCGGATATCTAATTGCAAACGGCACATCATAAGAGAAAGCAAGTGCAAGCATATCACGAAGCTCTGCGACATCAGCTGGCGCCGCCAAAACGAGATTGGGGATATGGCGGAGATATGAGAGATCGAAAGCACCATGATGCGTTGGGCCGTCGTCGCCAACTAGTCCCGCACGGTCTATAGCAAAAACAACGGGGAGCTTTTGAAGGCATACGTCGTGGACAATTTGATCATACGCACGCTGAAGAAAAGTTGAATACACCGCAACAACTGGTCTTAGCCCAGCAGCCGCAAGCCCAGCTGCAAATGTTACAGCATGCTGCTCGGCAATGCCGACATCGTAAAACCGCGCAGGGAACTTCTCAGCAAATTTGCTTAGCCCTGTGCCGTCGGGCATCGCCGCCGTCACGGCAACTATCCGCTCGTCTTTCTCAGCAAGGTCAACCAAGGCATTGGCAAATGCCTCAGTATAAGTAAGCGACCTTGATGTTTGCTCGACTTTGCCGTCTTTCACTTGGAATGGCGCGATTCCATGGAACATTCGTGCATTATTTTCAGCATGTTCATACCCTTTGCCTTTGGTAGTTAGGACGTGGACTATCACAGGCCCATCAATCTGCTTAACATGGTAAAAAACATCAAGAAGCAGGCTAATGTCGTGGCCGTCTATTGGACCAAGATATGTAAAACCAAGCTCTTCGAATATAATACCAGCTTGTGCCCCAATCAGGTGTGTCACACCATGAAGGATGCCCTCAGCAGTTCGAGATATCGTTTTACCGCCTACCGGCAAGCTTTCGATGACTTCCTTCGCCCTATGCTCCATCTTCCTATAGAGCGGAAGCATGCGTAGCTTGCTAAGATGAGTTGCAAACGCGCCCACGCTTTTTGAAATAGACATTTCATTGTCATTGAGGACAATCGTTAGGCTCGTCTTGAGTTGGCCAGCATTATTTAGTGCCTCCCAGGCAAGCCCACCGGTGAGCGCACCATCGCCAATTACTGCAACCACATGCTCTTTTGTGCCCTTTAGATCGCGTGCTTTTGCAAATCCAAGGGCAGCTGATATAGACGTGCTAGCATGACCGGTTCCAAAGAAGTCATATGGGCTTTCGCTCCGCTTTGGAAAACCACTTATGCCGCCGAACTGCCGAAGCGTCTTGAAGTGGTGATACCTGCCAGTAAGAAGCTTATGGGGGTAGCACTGATGTCCTACGTCCCATATAACAATGTCTTTCGGCAAATCGTAGCATGCATATAAAGCGGTGGCTAGCTCAACCACTCCAAGATTCGAAGCGAGATGACCACCGTTTTTTGCCACGCCGTTAATTATTTCCTCTCGAATCTCCGCGGCAAGGGTGTTCAGTTGCTCTGCCGAAAGACCTTTTAGGTCCGCTGGCTTAGTTATCTTCTCAAGAATCTTTCCTATCTGCGTTCACCTTCCTGCTTCTGCTTAATCAACCTTTCGATTGTTTCCGCCTGCTCTGGCGAATCTACGTCGGCGCCAATCTCAGGGAATTCGACGGGCACAGCTTTTACTTTGCCCTTAAGAATGCGACCGGCTACATGCTCCAGCCGCGCAATGCTTAAAGCTCCAGGCCAAACCTTTTGTGCCAATGCAGCGCGGAAGAGAGTCCCAAGTCCAATAAGCCGTGCAATTTTCATGGGATGCTTTCGAGCCAAAAGTATCTCCCCGATGATTCCTGCATTTTGTAGCACCATTTGAGGATTAATGATTACCATATTTCCGCCAGTAAACATACCCTCGGCAAGCCTGGCATAAGTCCTATGAATGCCTGGCAGGCGATGTTCATTCACTTCTTTGGAGATTATAGGGTAGTAGAAATCTGCGCTCATGTCGCCACAAAGTTCGATGAAATTAGTAACCGCAGCCGACGTTAGCATCGGAATGTCCGACGTGACAATTAAAAGGCGCTTAGCTTCGGGCTCTGCTTCCACTGCAACTAGCAAGTTATCTATGAAACTGCCGCGAGGCTTTAGGATGCAAGCTCCTTCGATTGACTCGGCATGTCCAATTATGTATATACCCTTGACCCTAGGCGATGCTGATAACGCATCCAATACACGGAGAAGCATTGCCCTGCCGGCGATTGGTACTTCGCATCGGTACTTCACTCCATACCTCCGCTCGAATTCCGGCTCGGCAGGCGCACCTGCTATTATAAATGCGGGTAATGAACAGCTTTCATTCTTGCTAGCCATAGTACCTTCCTTATAAGGATTCTGGGCGACATTAAACTAAAAAAAGCTAAGTTTGCTCAAAAATTAAACCTGCGCTTCTTTTCTACTAATCGTATGCGTTTTGAATACTCTCCCAAAGCCAAAATTAAGATTTTTTACGGCTTGCTGAGCTGAGTCTTCATCTTCAAAAAGGCCAAACACAGCCGAACCACTTCCGCACATAAGCGCCCCTTTTGCGCCTTCTTTTATTAAAGCACTTTTGATGGTGGCTATCTCCTGATGACGTTCTTGAGCAGGGGCCTCAAGATCATTGCTCAACAGGCTGGGAAGCTCATCGCAATTTTTCCGAATACAATCCAACATACGTGCAGAAGCTGTACCTTGTTCCTTATGTACCCGCCATCCACATTCCTCACGCATCTCATCCAAGCGCTTATACGCCCAGGCAGTAGAAATTCCAAATGGCGGCTTCACAATGACCATCCACCAGCGCCGGATGTCCGGCAGTGGCTCGACATCCTCACCTCTGCCGCGAACAAACGCTGTTCCGCCAACTAAGAAAAAAGGCACGTCTGAGCCAATTCTTGCCGCAAGGTCAATCATAGCTTCAAGACTTAGGACTCCATCCTTGCTAACCTTTAGCTCTGAGCTTGCAACAAGGTGATTCAAACCTCTAAGTACGGAGGCGGCATTGCTGCTCCCTCCTCCAAGACCTGCCTCAGGCGGAATCCGCTTCTTAAGTTGAATTTCGATTCCCAGCTTTAAGCCCACGTTTTCTAGAAAAAGCACGGCTGCCCGGTATGCTAAATTCCGCTCGTTGGTCGGGATATCTGGCAAATCACAAACCACACGGACCCCAGGAGGCTCAACCAGCGAAAGCCGAATCGTGTCGTGCAGGGCGATAGTCTGCATTATGCTTTCAATTGCGTGGAAGCCATTGGGCATCAAGTCAAGCACATCGAGCGTCAAGTTTACCTTAGCATACGAATGAATGATGGCTGTATAGCTATTAGAATTCACTCGTTCAGTATACGTATGCATATGCCTCTTGTCAACCTAACCAGGGCATTTACTCCATTTTGGTTTCCCCTTATTCCAAGCTAGAATAGGCTGAGGCTATTTGGGCAAACTCTTCAAGGGAAAGGGTTTCAGGGCGGCGGGAAAAATCAATACCCGCCTTTTGAAGCACTTGCAAGACTTGGTCTTTTGAGAGCCCGAGAGCCTGGCAGTCGGACAAGCTGTTGAGCAATGTTTTTCGCCGCTGTCCAAATGCACAGTGCACAACCGCGAAAAAAGACTCATCGCTTGGAACCTTGACTGGCGGGACACTGCGAGGCGTCAGTCGGACTATCGCGCTCGATACATCCGGTCGAGGAAAGAAAACGGTCTTCGATGCATAAGCAATGACCTCAATTTCCGAATAATACTGCACAAAAACACTCATCGAACCGTAATCTTTTGTACCTGGAGAGGCTTTCAGGCGGTCGGCAACTTCTTTTTGGATCATAAGCACGATTAGTTCGATCTGTGAACGCGCCAGGAGGAGCTCGGTTATAATTGGGCTCGTGATATAGTAGGGCAAATTGCCAATGACCTTCACTTTTGCCGACCCAAATTGGCTGGAAAGAAATTGAGGCAGGCTGAGGCTGAGAATGTCAGCATGAATGATTCTAACGTTTGAGTGGTCAGCAAATAATTCTGAAAGAATGTCAAGCAGAGTGCCGTCGATTTCCACGGCCACTACTCTCGCGCCTCGCTCCGCCATGGCAAGCGTAACCGTGCCGGCACCTGCGCCAATCTCGAGAACGTGGTCGCCCTCTCGAACGTCGGCGGCATCCAAAATCTTATTTAGGATATTCCAGTCAACGAGGAAATTCTGACCAAATCGCTTCTTGGGGGAGAAGCCATGTTGGCGAAAAAGCTCATTTAGTTTGGTTGGGGACGTCAATTCAATTGAGCGCATGGCAGATAAAAGCACATATCAGTCGGTGGCTCATAATCTTTGTAAAGTTCCTGCTTCCGATTTGCAGTTGAAAGTAAACCTAGTGGCTATTCTAGAACGTAAACGGTAACCCACCGACTACCAAATCTAATAGCTTCTCGATACGTATTGAAGCCAAGATCAATGCGATTGCCTTTTATCGCGCCGCCGACATCCCCAGCTACACAATATCCATACCCTTCGACATACAGCTTGGTGCCCAACCGAATCACACGCGGGTCAACCGCAACAATACCTTTTCCGGCTTTCATACCACATGCTGTACGCCCGCTTTTGCTGCCACCGCATACGTATGGTGCATAGGCAGTAGCGCGCATGCGAAGGCATCTGACGAACCCGCCACGTGATGCAAGCAAAGTGCCCCTTGATATGGAAACAACTTCGCTACGTGGCTTTTGAAGAACCTTCGCACCAATAACTTCGCTTGAAACTTTTTTTCCGTTCTTGTAAGTAACCTTGTAGGTTACCTCTTTCACTCCGGCGACGCCCTTCTGAAGTACGACGCGGTCAAGGCGCGAGTGAGGATTGAATTTCGTTACAGTCTTATAAGGAATAGGCTCACGCTGAACAACAATTTTTTCCTCGACTCGAATGACCCGGATTGCCATTCTATGTTTTGCCGGCGTACTAAGGCTAGGTATGACAAGGTCCTTTTTGCCAAGCCCAACGCCAGCTTCCCTGAGAATCCCTCCTACCGTTCCCTGGCAGGAGACATATTCCCAAGTCTGGCCATCGCATGTAATCGAAACCAAAACAGATTGCCTTGCACTTTGAGTAGACGCAGTTACGCCCATCGCAAAGATTAATGCGACAGCGGCAATGCACGGAAAAACCTTTCGCGCGAATTTTGATTCGCTAAGGAAATACAAGCTTGAACCTCTTAGGCCAAGAAATTGCATTTATCCGTCCCTCCGGCGGAGGAATTACCCAATTTTGCGCAAATGTGAAACATCCCAGGCCCCATCAAGCAACTTTTAGCACACCCACCCTGAGTTTTACAAAGCTTCCTCAATGAGCTACCTACAAGGCGTCATATTCTAACATGCTTGGGTAAGGGTGTCAACCAAGGGTAAGAATGCATGCTACTATAGATATTACTTGCACTTCGTTGTCAATTATTAACATTTGTTGCTGTTGCATAAAAGTCACAAAACCTCTATAATTATTGGTATCAGCAATAGATTCTTTAGCATCATTTCGCATTTTAAGCTTGTGTAAGTGGTTAGAAAGGTAAGTGTAGAGATGGCATTTGACGTAAAGAAACATTTAATCAAAGTACAAGGTGGCAAAGAATACTTGCCGGTAGCTTCAAGGTTGGTTTGGTTCCGCCAAGAACATCCTGATTGGGGAATTGAAACCAGGCCAGTTGCGATTGACGTTGACAAAGGTTATGCAATCTTCGAGGCTCTCGTTTATAACGCCGAAGGACGCCTGATGGCAAAAGGCACAAAAATGGAAACCTCAAACGGATTCTCGGACTACGTCGAGAAGGCCGAGACGGGCTCCATAGGACGCGCGCTCGCTGTATGCGGCTTTGGGACGCAGTTTGCGCCTGAGCTCGACGAAGGTCAGCGGATAGTTGATTCACCTCTTCCAATCGGTGAACCACTCCTAGCAGGAGCTAAGAGCGGCTCAACAGGAAAAGAGCCGGAACAATTCTATTGCACAACAGAGGGGTGCGGTCGAGAAATAACAAAAGGACAAGCTACCTATAGCACAAAAGTATTTGGCCGCCCAATGTGCCCAGCCTGTCAGCGAGAAGCGGCAACGTCAAAATAAGACAATTCATACCCAACGAAAAGCCCACTCCCAATGATTAGAGTGGGCTTTTTTTGTTATAATATCACCCCAGAGTTCGCTCACAGGAGGAAATATCTTTGAAAGCAAGAGCCGCTAGAATTATCCCAATCCTGATACTTGCAACTTTGCTTACATGTATACCTGCGTTTGCAACACAGGTTCGCGAGACTATCCTCCCAAACGGCTTGAAAGTCATCACAAAAGAGGTCCACGCCGCGCCCGTCGTAAGCTTCATGGTGTGGTACAAGGTTGGATCGCGAAACGAACAGCTCGGCAAGACAGGGCTATCACACCTTCTTGAACACATGCAGTTCAAAGGCACAAAAACCTTTAAGAAGGGTGAGATTGACGCCCTGATTCGCAAAAACGGTGGAATAAGCAACGCAGCTACCTGGCGAGATTTCACCTTCTACTGGGAGACTCTCTCCAGCGAAAAACTAGAGCTAGCCATGCGAATAGAAGCCGACCGCATGGTAAATAGTCTAATTGACCCCAAAGAACTTGAAGCAGAGCGGATTGTCGTTCGTTCTGAGCTCGAAGGAGATGAAAACGATCCAGAGAGTCTGGTCTACAACGAACTTTATTCGCTAGCTTTCCGTTCGCATCCTTATCTATGGCCAGTAATAGGTCGCAGACATGATATTGAGAGCATTACTCGCGCTGACCTTTACAAATACTATAGAACCTACTATCAGCCAAATAACGCAACTATCGTAATAGTTGGAGATTTTGAGACTAATAAAGCGATTGAAATGGTTAGGAAGTACTTCGGCAAGATTCCCGCAGGCCCAAAACCGCCGGAGGTTACAGCAAAAGAAGAACAACAAATCGGCGAAAGGCGTGCGGTCGTCCGAAAGGCCGGTGCTGTTCCACGCATAGTAATCGGATTCCATACCCCTGCAATTGGCAACCCGGATATCTATCCACTTGACGTAATAGAGATTATTCTAGGCAGTGGGACGAGCAGCCGATTGTACAAAGCCCTCGTTGACAGGCAACTTGCAACATCAGCATGGGCGAGCGCATCAATTAGCAAAGACCCAAATCTTTTCATCCTAGGCGCAACCGCAAAAGATGGAGTAAAGATATCGGATGTTGAGGCGTCCCTCATAGCAGAAATAGAACGGCTTAAGACAGAACCCATAAGCGATGAAGAACTTCAGAAAGCACTCAACCAGCTTGAGGCTAGCTTTGTCTATACCAATGACAGCGTCACAAATCAGGCACGCCAGCTTGGGTATTTCGAAACCATATTTTCTTGGCGCTTTGTGGAACGGTATCTTGAAAATGTGCGAAGGGTAACCAAAGACGACATCCAGCGGGTCGCCAAGAAATACTTCACCGAGAAAAACAGAACGGTTGTCACTTTTATACCCGAAGGAAAACACCCTGCAGCAGTCGGAGGCCAACCTCTGCCGCTCAAGTTCAAATATGCGGCATACCGACCTGCAGAAAATAAGGCAACATCTTATGATGGCACTGATTCTGTCTTCATCCATCCCATTTTGAAATCAAATAAATGGCAAGCCAATTTCGTTCAACCTTCTTTCAAAAAGAAAACTATCCCCAATGCTAGCTTTATCAAATTGTCATCGCCGAATCAACCACCAAGTAAGGCTAAAATTGCGAAAGTTAAGCCGACACTGCCCTCCATCAAGCCTACAAGAGTCGTTTTGGATAATGGCATAGTAATTATTGTCCATGAGAACCGAAGCAATCCAACAGTCGGCATACAGGGCAGTCTTAACGCAGGAAGTGCTTTTGATCCACCAGGCAAGCATGGATTGGCTGAAATGACAGCAGAAATGCTGATGAAAGGCACAACTCGACGAAGTGCAGACCAAATTGCGAAAGAGAAAGATTTTGTGGGTATGAGCCTGGATGCCAATGCATCTACCGAATCGGCAAACTTCACAGGTTATGCACTCTCAAAATACTTCGACAAACTTCTTGACCTACTTTCCGATGTGCTGAGAAACCCAACGTTTCCAACAAACGAATTCGAGAAAGTAAAGGCGCGTCGGCTTTCATCAATTAAGCAAGAGGAAGATAGTCCAGAAGCCCTTGCCTTTCGCACGTTCAAAGGCACAATCTTCCCTGCCGACCACCCATATCATGCACTAACAATCGAGGAAGAACTAGCAAATACATCTGCAATTGAGCGCGAAGACATTGTAAGTTTCTACAAGTCTCGCTATGGCCCAAAAGGGATGATTTTGGTTGTAGTCGGCGACGTTGACGCGAAGCAAGCCATTGAAAAAATCAAGGCCTATTTCAGCGATTGGAATACCGACGCCTCTGGAGAGCGGCCAGTGATTCCGGACGTGCCCTTACAGACAAAGATAGAAAAGAAAATAATTCCTATGCCAGACAAATCACAAGTAGATGTGATACTTGGCTATGCAGGGGGGCTAAAACGTACCGACCCAGATTTTTATGCCGCAATGGTAATGAACTTTGTGCTAGGAGGCGGCGGTGCTCTTGGCAGCAGACTTGGTGATGAGATTCGTGACAAAATGGGACTCGTGTACGACGTCTACAGCACCTTCGAAGCAAACCTTGGAGCAGGGCCATGGTATGCCAAACTGGGAACAAATCCCAAGAATGTCGAAAAAGCAATCAAGGTCCTTATTGAGCAAATGACCCTCATGCGGAGTAACGGCGCAAAAAAAGAAGAAGTTCAAACAGCAATTGACTATATCACCGGCGTTTTTCCTGTACGACTAGAAAAGAACTCCTCAATTGCGAATATCCTATGGGCAGCAGAGTTCTTTGGTCTGGGAATGGATTATATCCAAAACTACCAGAAACTATACAGGTCGGTCACTCTCGAACAAGTTAACGCAATGGCAAAGAAATATCTCCATCCTGACAGATACACTCTGGTAATAGCTGGGCCTTACTCAGAAGCTACAGGAAGTAGGAATTCAAGGTAGCAACCAGTTGCACCAACATCACCTTGTTGGTATAATGACAGGCAATTGCTCTAGGTTTTGCACATAAAGAGCAGGGGTATACGAATGACGGAGGCCATGAATGGGAGGTAGCCGATATCGCGGCTGTATGTCCAGCCTGTTTCTCATGAGCCTGGCTACGGTCGCCATTGCCTTATCTATATACAATGCGTGGCAGGTATCGGCGTTGAAAACGCAAGTTTTGGCTCTGCAAATCAAGGTTGCCCAGCTTAAGGCGGTTAAGCAAACTGCTGGCACTCAGTCTACAGATTTTGCGCTAGTAGAAGAAGCCCGTAAACACATTGAGCAGGCAACAAAGTTAATTTCAAAAGGCAACTTTAAGACTGCAAAGGTCGAATTGCAAAAGAGCCTGCAGAAGCTAGACCGGCTACCTCGTTTTACTGAAAAACCTAGCTGGACGATGCTTGAAGACCTTCGGAAAAAGCTTGACCAGACTAGCAGTGCCTTAGAAAAGATTTGGAGCAACCAATCGAGGCTGCCCGCAAACGACAGCAAAGGAGGCCGAACAAAGTGACAAACCTCAAACGCATGCTTTTCGTGCTTTTTATTATAGCGATCGTTAGCCTGTTTGTTTGCGGGTGTAAACCTGAGTCGCTAGTCAGCAAAAGTCAAGAGATAGAAATTGGCCAAGAAGCATCCCAACAAATAGAGAGCAGATATCCAGTGGACAAAGACCCTGCCCTAAATGCATTGATAAACCAAATTGGCCAAGATCTAGCACAGCGTTGTTCAGACAGGCCCGACCTTACTTACACGTTCAAAATCCTTGACATAAAGGACGTGAATGCTATTTCGCTCCCTGGAGGATGGGTCTATATATACAAGGGCCTAATAGATGAGACCCAAGGAAAACCCGACCAACTTGCCGGCGTTATCGCACACGAAATCGGGCATATAGCTGCAAGACACCATGCTCAAATGTTGGGCAGGGAAATACAAGCGCAACTATTAATCGGCACACTAACAAAGGGTCAAACAAAAGAAATAGCAACTCTTTTCGCAAATCTTCAATTTCTCCGATGGAGCAGGAAGCAAGAATTTGAGGCAGATAAGCTTGGTATTAAGTATATGTACCGCTGCCAAAAGTATGACCCACAAGGGCTAATCAATTTCTTTAATTCCCTTCTCCAGAAACAGAAGGACCAACCCTCGCGGTTCGAACAAATATTTAGGACGCACCCAGTAACCTCAGAGCGCATCAAGCGGGCTCAAGAATATTACGATGCTTTGCGCGCCGGTGGGGCTGAGTAGCATTACAATTTCCAAGTATGATGGAGCACAAGAAGGAGAATAACTTGAGAGTCGCCGCTATTGTCCCAGCGTACAATGAAGAGCACCGGATAGGAGCCGTACTCGACGCACTCCGGCAATGTAGCAAATTAGATGACATAGTAGTAGTAAGTGATGGCTCCACGGACAGAACCTATGAGGTAGCAGCTAGCTATCCTGGAGTTACTGCCATTCGCTTGCCTCGCAATCTTGGCAAAGGCGCTGCCTTGGTCGCCGGCGTTAAGTGCGCTAGCGCAGATGTCGTCGCATTTTTCGATGCCGATTTAATTGGCCTAACTCCTAACCTTGCGGAGGCACTTTTGCAACCAGTATTAGAAGGCAGGGCAGATATGAGCATTGGCATCTTCAAAGGCGGCAGGTGGCGTACTGACTGGGCTCAGAGCCTAGCGCCCTTTATCTCAGGCCAGCGAGCGATTTACAGCAAGCACGTTCTCTCCGTTCCTGGTTTAGAACAAGCACGCTTTGGCGCTGAGATTGCGTTGGGGAGATATGCTTCGCAAAAGGGCCTCGTAACAGTATTCGTTCCACTCCCAGGAATGACGCATCCGATGAAAGAAGAAAAGCTGGGGAGAATTCACGGCACTTGGGCAAGGCTGAAGATGTATGGCGAAATTATAAAGTTTATAATCTCAACCTCACGAAGTGCAGTTCGTATTAGACAAGCTCTCGGCAGAGTAGATGATGGACTGTAAGTTTGCCTAGTACTTTGCAGCAGTAAACGTAGGGTTAGCTTCGGCTAGCCAGTATGCGCTCAGCAGTAGCCAAATCATCATATGTATTAACGCCTAATACTTCCTCGGGTTCTGCGGACACGGAAATCACCCGCCTGTGTTGCTTTATCGCAATATCAACCATTTGAGTAAGGCATTTCTCACCAGCTTCATTCTCCGTCATTAGGTTAAGATTATCCCACAGCCACTCTGCATTAAAGGCATAGCACCCACCATTGATTTCTTTGACAGCCTTCTCTTCGTCGGTAGCGTCTACTTCTTCCACTATTGCCATAATCTCGCCGTTCGAATCCCTAATAATGCGCCCATAGCCTCTGGGATCATCCAGTACAGCAGAAACCAATGTAATAGTTGGCTTCTCAAATAAGTGGGCTTCCATAAGAGAACGAATGGTTTGGGTTTTGAACAAGGGGCTGTCACCACACATAACCAGGAGATTGCGAGATTTGCCGCGCGCAAGCTCCGCAGCACAGAGAACGGCATGGCCCGAGCCAAGCTGCTCTTGTTGAAAAGCATATAAGTAATTATCGCCCAAAGTTTGCCGAACCTTCTCGGCTCCCACGCCGACAACAATTATTGGATGCTCTATCCCAACTTCTGCCAGTCTATCGAGCACGTGACACACTAGAGGCCGACTAAGGAGAGATACAAGTACTTTTGGCTCCTTCGACCCCATTCTGCGGCCCCTACCTGCCGCTAATACTATCGCCTGAAATTCCATCATATTTTGAAACACCGCACTATTGTAGCAATCTGGGCGTGATTTTCACAAGCTGTCCTTAGCGAATCCGCCAGTTTCGCGAATCAGGCTAAAGGGTATAAGCCAAAAAACCAAACGATATCGAGGTGGAAATAAGATGGTTGTATACAAAATTATCTGTATTACTTTGGCGGTAGTAGTGGCATTTAGCATTTGCTTACCAACCGTGCAAGGACAGTCTCTGGTTGAGCGTGCGCTCAAATTGTTTGGCATTGCGTATGTTGTCCGAACTTTCGGCAACGACATAAACAGATTTGTTAATCAGCTTGCAAGCCAGAATGGTGTGGAATGGGAAGGCACTACGAAGGTTGTACCAATAATTTCGGTTGGCTCAGGCGCATATGTTGGAGCCGCTCAAGTTGTCGGTCCAACCGATAAAGTAGATGATGTGAGGGGAGTTGGTCAGGCGGAGGCAAGAATATCAGATGCCCGCGCAAGGCTGCTTTTCCCAATGGACACGACAAACCCGTTAAGAAATATGCGCCGCATCGAAGGAGTAGGTGTCTCGGCGATTCTCGACTTCAAGATTTAACAACCGTGAAAGGAGAAACCGAAGAAAATGAAAAGGAAAGTTTTGACTGCTACATTGGCTTTAATTGTTATAGCTGCATACGCATTAATTGGCGTCTCAAGACTTGACAAAACACCGACATTGTCACCTGCTTTTGCCCAGGCGACTTCCAACCCCGAGATTACTTCAAGAAGCGCCATCATAAGCGGCCAGCAAGTGGGCGAAGTATTAATTGATGGCCAAGTTATCTTCAGAATCAGAACGACTGCTGGCGGGTTTTCTCCGGCGCGCAGAGCCGAGATTGTTGCACAAAGATTGAAAAACATTGTAACAAAACACCTTCAGCCTGAAGACTATACAACCGGACGCATAAATGGCCAGGATGTCGTTCTAGCAAATTCCGAGATTATAATTACGGCAGACCAGCCACATGCCAGGATAAACCAGACAACGCCATTCCTTCTAGCTCGGCAGTGGGAGGTCAATCTCAAATCAGCACTTTTCGCAGGAGAAACAGAGACTCCCGCAACAGCCACCAGCCAGAAAGTCGTGCCAATAATTAGCGTTGGAAGCGGCACCAGAGTTGGAGGAGCGCTTGTAACCGGCTCACGAGACCAATTGGATAAAGTCACGGCCGTTGCACAAGTGGAAGGCATGTTCGGCAATGCAATAAGAGCAAAAGTTTTAGTGCCGGTTTCCAGCGAGAATGTGGTTCAGCGCATAAGCCGGGTACCCCAAACTAGTGTAACCGGCCTTGTGGACATAAAGCTATAGATACCTAAATGGACTTTGGGTTTCAAAGCGGCTATTTGGTCGCCTCTATTCATGTGGTGCAGGTGCTGTGGCTTTTGATTTCACCGCAGCACCTGTGAGTTGAATTACATCCCAGGGCAAGGTGGGAGTGTGTCGTCATAAACCACCGGGCAGGGTGTGGGCTGGACGAAGTTCATATTATTGTTTGCTTTATCCAGGGCGTTCTTAAAATACTCCTGCGTCATTCGGTCCCACGAAGCACCGTTAGTACAAACGTCATCAAGGATTTCGAGAATTGTCTTGAACGTGCCATCGCCCATATAGATTATTGAGCCCGGATTAACATCGCCCACCAGAACATTTAGCCCCATAGCGAGCCACTGGGCAGCAAGCATGTATCTCATGTCTACGGCATTTGCATTTATTAGGAAGCGCTTAATTTCGCTTGGGCTATTAAGATAAGGCGCTTCAGCTCTTGTATATGGAAGACCTGCCAAAACCGGGCAACTCAGAGCGCCCGACCCTGTCACTATACTCCAATTCTCTGGCTTTTGGAGTATCGCTTGGCCGTTCTTATTTGTCCAGAAGCCCAGTGTTTTCCCGCCACCAGGGCCAAGACAAATGTTGCCGAAGTCAATATTTTCGACAGCGTAAAGATTCGAAATACCTTCTTCCACAACAACGGTGTAAACAATACCGTTATCATTGTATTTGCTGGTAGTGACAGTAACCATAGGATCTGGGTTTAGGTCAATGCTGCTTTCCTTTGGACCTGTTTGCAGCCATGGACCCAAAGGCATCAACTCGACTACAATATACGTGCCAGGCGCTAAATTTGGGAATAAATAGTAGCCAGGTAGCACACCGTCCCCACCAGGGGAAGTGCATTGTATTCCCACAAGGTTTTCTGGTGAAATCGAGTTTTCATATAAGGCTATTTTCCAGTAAGGTATGCCTACTTCGGTGGTATCTCTTTCTCCATCTAAATCAAGGTCGTAGTATTTATAGCCCGACAAACTGAAAAAGCTTTGAATACCACCGCCATCCTCACTACACTTTACTTTGAAGTTGTCGGTTTTTGACTTTGCCGGCACGAACCCAAAAACTGCAGCAGGATCTAGCGGGTCATAGTCTGCAACTGCCGTCACCCATACTTTATACTCCCCGCCAGGGTTCGGGGTGTCATCAAATGGATACAGCTGCTTGCAGCTAGTAATCCGTCCACCAACAACTTCAACTACTCGCTCTTCCAACGGTGCAGTGCTAAGCAACACCGACCCTGATGGGTCAGTAACTTGGTAGTAATAATTCCCATCAGGCAAGCCTAAGCAACCTTTGCATGATGGTCCGCCGTTCAGATATACGTCGGTTTTTGCGTAGAAGATGTTGCGGTTGACTGCCAGGCAATCAGCATCGGTTGTCCATATCGCTCCTGGGATTTGCGCCAATGATACCGATAACGCTGAAGCCAGCAGTAAAAGAGCAATAACAAAACTCTTCATCTCAGTCTACCTCCTTTTTGAATCTATAATTTGAGCTGCCGTTAGCCCAAAAAACGCTAAAATACCAACCACCTCCTTTAAACTATTTTGGAAAGTTCCAAATATAAGGTGCTTAGTAGGGCTTTGCTTAAGTTAGCTCATTATTAATAGCTGCAGATTATTAGTAAATATAACGCTTGGTTTTAATTTTGTCAAGCATGTAATTTCTTACTACCCAATTTAAAGCACGCCTAAACTGCTTATTAAAAATAATTGCAGGTTAATAGTTCGCCTGCGAATAACATAATTTGCAGAGATAACATTATATTTGAATCGGGGTTTCAAATAGCATGAAGCATTTTAGGTGGACTACCGCCATACTAACGTTTTTTGTTTTAATAACCAGCAAGGCGAGTGGTGAAAAGATGCGCGACCCAAAACAATATCTTGAGCGAACTAGTTTTCAGATAGCCAGCCCCTTCAGTCCACAGGTTGACCTAAAATCCGATGTCGCAATAGTCTATGGCTTTGGCGGCAACGTGGCGGAGCGAATTAAAGGTTGGCGCGACCAGGGATATCGAGTACACCTAATGACCGGTGTCGCATGGGGAGGTTATCAAGACTACTTCCACGGCCGCTGGGATGGCAAAAGCCATGAAGATGAAGCACAAACGGACAAATATGGCAATCCAATTCTCCATGGGCCAGATGTTCCTTACGTTTCACCAACAGAAACCTTCGGCAAGTATCTCTGTTTAGGTGTCAAAAAAGCAATAGATGCGGGAGCAGAAGCAATCTATCTCGAGGAGCCCGAATTTTGGGTCCGTGGCGGCTATGCAGAGAGCTTCAAGCGCGAATGGGAGGCATATTATGGCGAGCCTTGGATTCCACCGCACACTTCACCAGATGCTCAATATAGGGCATCAAAACTTATGTATTGCCTCTATCGGCGAGCACTCCAGCAAGTTTTCGACTTTGTTATCGAATATGGCAAGCAAATCGGGCGGCGGATTCGGTGCTACGTCCCTACTCACAGTATGTTAAATTACGCCCACTGGGGTATCGTCAGCCCTGAACAAAGCCTTGTGCTCTTGAACGGTTGCGATGGATATATTGCGCAAGTCTGGACAGGCACTGCAAGGAGTTGGAATGTGTACCAGGGAGTCGGCAAAGAACGGACATTCGAGTATGCCTTCTTCGAATATGGGGTGTGTAGTAATCTCGTGCGTTCTACCGGGCGGCGGATGTATTTTCTTAATGATCCAGTCGAGGACAATCCCGAGCACAGCTGGGCAGACTACAAACGCAACTGGGAATGCACGTTAGTTGCATCGCTTATGTGGCCAGACGTATGGCGCTATGAGGTTGCGCCGTGGCCCGACAGGGTATTCCTAGGCAAGTATCCTGTAAAAGATATTACCGAGCGAAAACCGGGGGAGGAAGTCGAGCGGGAGAATATTCCTCCAGATTACGCCACAGAATTGCTAATAGTTATGAACGCCCTTAATGACATGAATCAACCCAAAATTGAATGGAGTTGCGGCGTAACCGGCATCGGAATACTTGTTTCTGACACAATGATGTTCCAGCGCGGCGAACCAAACCCAAGCGACCCTCACATGGGGTCGTTTTTCGGGCTGGCTATGCCGCTGCTTAAACGCGGGGCATTGGTTCACCCAGTTCAGTACGAAAATATAGGCCTTCCAGGATATCTTAAGCCTTATAAAGTGCTATTTCTAACATACGAAGGCATGAAGCCACCAACACCTGAGTTGCATACCTACTTAGCGAATTGGATAAAAGCCGGCGGCGTGCTCGTTTTTGTTGACGACGACTCAGACCCGTATAATTCAGTGAAGGAATGGTGGAATACTAACGGCATGAATTACCCTGCACCTCGCATTCACCTCTTCGAACTGCTGGGGCTTAGTGCGAAATCAGGCGAAGGGATATACAAAATCGGCAAAGGTTCGCTCATATACAAGCGCATTAGCCCAGCATCGCTGACCAAGGATGCGAAAGGCGCTGAGCTTACCGTAAGCATGGCAAAGCAGGCATTCACTCAAGCGAAACTGCCCTGGGTTGAAACGAACTATCTAATTCTTCGCCGTGGACCCTATGTAATCGCCGCCGGCCTTGAAGAAACACTCAAAGTCTCACCAAGGAAGTTGACAGGCTTATTTGTAAATCTTTTCGATGCAAACTTGAAAATCACTCGTCAGGTAACAGTTGACCCAGGAGCGAGACTTTTACTGATTGATTTGCAGAAACTTGATTTAACAAAACCTAAAATCATCGCCTCGGCATCAAAAGTCCTTGGCGTTAAAGTCTCCCCGAACTCCATACGCTTCCACTCCGAGGGGCCATCCGGTACCGTTGCGGCAACTCGCATAGCGCTCCCCCGTTCGCCAAAGTCAATTAAAGTAGGAGAATACAGCCAAAACCAAGTTGAATCAATCTGGGATGCAAAAAGCAAGACGCTCCTAATCAAATACCCGAACTCAGCGGATGGCTTATGGATTGAAATTTTATTTTAAGAACTTGACAAACAAGCTTGCTTTTATTACAATTGCTTGCGGTAAAGCTCGCAAGCGCTATGTCGATCGTTTCCACCGCATCCAAAATCCCATGGCCACCAGCGATCGCAGAAAGCACGAGCAAAAATCATCATGGGAGGGATGCAATGAAAGCCTCAACACTTTTTCTCCTCGTCACAGTGGCGTGCATTTGCACAGCAGTAAGCGCCCTGGCAGGACCAGTTGCCTACGTAGACGGCTTCGGCGAAATATACGTCGTGAATTGTCCGAAAGCCGTAGATGTCTACTCGGCATTGTCCCAGCTAGCCGCGCCACCCCCAGGAACTCCATTTGCGGCAGGCCTCACCTCCGCCATTCCAAAGGGCACGAAGTTGCTTGATTTAAGAATTGAGGGAGATCAAGCAACGGTGAATTTCTCCAAACGCCTTGTCGCCAATGGCGTTTCGGAAGCAGCCCTTATGGCGATTCACGACCAGGTGAAATGGACTTTGTATAACTGGGGAATCGATGCAAATGTCAATGTGCTTGCGGACGGGATTCCAATCGCCGAGTGGGTAGCACCAACTCCCGTTATCGAACCCCGAAGCAGCATTAGTATCAACAGCTTATCTGGCCACAGCATCACCCTATCGCCTGGTCACGGTTGGTTCTGGAACGGCAGTGGCTGGTACACTCAGCGACCTGTATACTGCTCGCCGCTGAACGAAGAAGATTTCCACAACCTTGAAATCTGCCAGTACATCCAGACCTATTTGGCACAGGATGGCATGACCGTAAAGATGGTGCGTTGTACAGACAAGAACTATGGTACTTGCTCGTATAGTGGCAAGCCTTGGTGGCAGATGGCAGCTTGTTACTGGCTTCAGCACGTTGGCTATCCATGTAGCGTATACGGAAGCTATAGTGGGTGCTCACTTGGAGACGGCGCTACCGAGATTAACGATGACATCCGCTCCAGGCCGCTTGCTTCGGACTACGACGGCACGGATATTTATATTTCAATACATACGAATGGATACCAAGGCGACTGCTATGGTACTTCTTGTCCTACAGGTACAATCACTTATTACGACTGCAGCACGGAGCAT
>JARYMF010000011.1 GCA_029907255.1 Armatimonadota bacterium | reverse complement strand
CTCTTGAGTATTATCAGCGCAGGCGTACATTTGAGCTTCGGCATATTCCACGCATGGCATATTTTTCGCAGCCTCAACGACTTTCTCTACATCCACAACGGAGGCGATATTGATGCCGCAATTGCAGACAAAAACCCCAATCCTCGGAGGTTCATCGCTTACATCGCGCTCCCTCGGGTACTTCTTTTCAACAATCATTGAGCCTCGGGAAGGCGCTAGTATTTCCATTGCCGCTGCTGCCGCCGCACTGCCTTGGACTACAGTCTCTGGAATATCCTTTGGTTCTTGAAAAGCTCCAGCCACCAGAACCCCCTGCCTAGAGGTTAGAATAGGGGCATAGTCCTCAGTGGCACAGAATCCACATTCGCTAAGTTCAACGCCGGCAGATTTTGCCAATTCCAGCGCAGCCTGGCTTGGGCGGATGCCCGTAGAAAGAACCACCATGTCGAATATCTCATCTACCGGCTTTCCATTTTCAATATAAGTTAGCCGCAAGTCGTGTGTCTGGGGTATATCAACCAATCTTGAAACTTGACTGCGAATAAAACGCACGCCTTGGGCTTTGGCTCGTTCGTAGTAGCGATCAAAATCTTTGCCGAAAGCTCGCATGTCGGTATAGAAGATTGCAACTTCAATGCCTGGATTATGAGCCTTTGCGCCCACTGCCTCTTTGATTGATGCCATACAGCAGACCGAGGAACAGTAGGGATTACCCTTCACCACATCCCTTGAGCCAACGCACTGGATGAATGCAAGCTTTCTTACCTCGTGACCATCATATGGCCTGATTATGTGGCCTCTGAATGGGCCGCTGGCAGATAGTATTCGCTCAAACTGAATATTGTTAACAACATTTGGATAGCGGCCGAAACCGAATTCCCCGCGCAATCGTGCGTCAAACTCCTCATAACCTGGCGCAAGAATTACTGCGCCAACGTCTATCTCCCTGACAGTATCCTGCATTTCATGGTCAATTGCTTTTGGCTGACAAGCCTTCACGCATTCCATGCATTCACAGCAGACAGCACAGGCAAGACATCGCTTAGCCTCCTCCATTGCCTGCTCTGGGGTATAGGTTTTGTTATGCTCAGGCTTGATTCTAGTACTTTTTTGCTTTCGACCCTGGCGTCGGTGGAGCTCCTCAAGTTCGAGATACTCTTCTTCGGTCCAACTGCGGCTTTCTGGCTCTCGTCCATCCGCTAGGTCTTTACCTTGGATGTAGCGATGGATTGATTCGGCCGCGCGTTGTCCAGCCGCAACCGCCTCACTTAGAGTTCCAGCGCCGGCAACAACATCACCACCTGCAAATACGCCAGGGACATTGGTAGCCAATGTTATCGGGTCAACACTCAGCAGCCCCCATTTGTTCGTTTGAAGAGCCAAGCCCTCGCAAAATCCTAGGTCGGGAACCTGTCCGGTGGCAAGAATCGCTTCATCACATTCGATAATATGCTCAGAGCCTTCTATCGGCTCGGGTCTCCTTCGGCCGGAGGCGTCCTTCTCCTCAGAAAGCTTCATCTTAAGACATTCGATGCCTATTAGCTTGCCATCTTTGCCAATGAATCGCTTTGGATTTGTAAGGAAAATGAACTTGACGCCTTCTGAGATTGCCTCATCAACCTCAACAGGGTCAGCAGGCATCTCCTTTTTCGTCCTGCGGTAGAGAATTGTAACTTCTTTTGCGCCAAGGCGAATTGCGGTGCGTGCAATATCCATAGCGGCGTTTCCAGCACCTATAACCATGACGCGCTCGCCGATTTGCACGGGCTCACCAAGGTTTACTTTCCGAATAAACTCAATTCCCGGGCGCACACCTATGAGATTTTCACCATCAATACCTAGTCCGGCGCTCTTTTGAGCTCCAACTGCCACAAATACGCACTTATAGCCGTTGCTAAACAAATCATTAATCGAGATGTCTCGTCCTATTTCAACGTTGCACTTGAGTTCAACACCAAGATCGAGAATCTGGTTTATTTCAGCCTCAAGGACGTTCCTTGGAAGTCGGAAATCGGGTATGCCTACACGCATCATGCCACCAGGCACGGGAAGCGCTTCGAATATAGTAACCTTGTAGCCTTTCCGAACCAGCCAATCCGCCGCCGCCAATCCTGCCGGGCCCGAACCAATGATGGCTATCTTGTCATCAGCTTCCGCCTTGAATTCGCCTAGTTGCTTTGCGTTGCCATTTCCTTTGGCAGGGCTTTGCTCCAAAGCAAAGCGTTTCAAATCACGAATTGACAACGACTCGCCATAGCGGCCTTGCTGGCAAGCACTCTCGCATGGGCGGTGGCAAACATAACCACATATTAATGGAAGAGGATTATCTTTTCTTATGATTTCGGCTGCCTCTGCAAACTTGCCCTGTGCAATAAGTGCGACATATGCTTGAGCATTTTGCCCGATGGGACAAGCTGAAACGCACGGCGCCCTTCGACGTTTCTCAATTACGTAGGCATTTGGAACAGCCTGTGGGGAAACCTTATGAATGGCGGTTGTAGTTGAAAGTCCGCAGTTAAAATCATCCGGTACCCTAACAGGACATACTTTCTCGCAATCGCCGCAGGCGTTGCACTTGCTTACATCCACATACCTCGCCTTCTGCCGTATCTTTGCGCGGAACCTTCCAGGCTCACCTTGCAATTCTTCGACTTGAGCCTGAGTTATTATCTCAATATTTAAGTTGCGCATGCACTCAACCAGTTTCGGCGATAGTATACAGGTTGCGCAGTCTCCCGTAGGGAACGTTTTGTCAAGCTGTGCCATTTTGCCGCCAATCGAGGGCGAATTCTCAATTAAATATACTTTGAACCCCGAATTGGCAAGGTCAAGCGCGGCTTGAATCCCGGCGATTCCTGCGCCGCATACCATAACTGCCCCTATCATTTCGTCATTTCTATCTTTACTCATCGCTGTACCCAGTAACAACTAAACAAATAAAGTCTTTCCGTCAGCAAAACTGCAAAACTTTCGTTGGATCAGTCATTAACTTACCAATGCCCAATTTCTCATTTGAAAGCCCCAACGCCAACCCAAGCAGCTGGGTAAAGTAAAAAACTGGGAGGTTGAACTTTTCCTCAATATCCAGCTGTCGAAGGTCGAGATTTGTTTGGCAAAGGGGACAAGCAACCGCAATGCAATTTGCGCCGCTTTCATCAGCCATTTTGAGAATTTCACTACACAAACGTTTGACTGTCTCCACCCTTGTAATTGAGAAGCTTGCTCCACAGCATTCGGTTTTATATGGCCATTCGATGGTTTCGGCGCCCACTGCCTCTAGAAGCTCCTCCATCAAACGAGGGTCTTCAGGTTCGTCGGCAATGCTCAACTCTGGCGGGCGAGTAAGAAGGCATCCGTAATAGCAAGCTACCTTAAGGCCCTTTAAAGGTCGGACAACCAAGTCGCGTATTTCACTAGTGCCAACATCTTTTATCAAAACCTCCAACAGATGGCGCACCTTGAGCCCGCCGGAGTATTCCTGGCCAATAATCGAAGCGACTTCCGAACGCAGTTTCTCATCCTTTGCAAGCTCATAATTAGCCGAAGCCAGACGTCCATAGCACGAAGCACAGCACACAACCACATCACGACCTGCTTTCTCCGCCGCTAATAGGTTTCGAGCCGGCAGTGCCGCCGCAAGAACAGCATCGGTGGCATGTGCTGGAGTGGAGCCACAGCAAGTCCAATCAGGAATTTCCTCCAACTCGATTGCGAGGGCTTTTGCCACAGCATGCACGGACATGCCAAAATCGCGGGCTGTTGACTCCAGAGAGCATCCGGGAAAGAAGGAATATTTCACCTCTGCTCCCTCCTTCCAAAAACTCGGTTAAATATTCCTCTTACTGACTTTCGCCCTGCAGTACGTGGAGGAAATAGATTAAACTTTCCTTTTCTCAGCATTGCAGGTAATTTCGTCAAATCGGTAAACAGGTCGCCCGAACGCAACTTATATATTGCCATGAGCATAAAATCGTAGGTTCGCCCAAAGCGCTTGATTGACGATAGCATCACGTCATTGAATATCTTTACTCGCTTGAGTTCGCCAGGTGCATCCAATGCCATTCCCCTAAGTTTGTCAATCATTGCTGGGGTGTTGACTTGCATAGGGCAGCGAGAAAAACAAGTTTGGCAAGAAACGCACATCCAAATTGCCTTGGAGCCCATCAATTCTTTTTCAAGACCCAAGATTGCCATGCGATTTAGTTGATGCGGGAGGAAATCGGTCTCTTCACGCATGGTACATCCCGATGAACATCGAGCGCACTGAAGGCATGCTGTTAGGCGAAACTCCCCACTTGGGTCCAACTTTTGCAAATAATCTATATCAACCTTGTTCTCTATGATTCTGCTACTCACCTAAGTCCTCATACAACTCTTCTTTGGCTGATTTACCAGCCGACTTCTGTTTCATAGGAGCAACCTTCCGATAGACCTCTTCCGGTTCTCGCAACTCTCCATCAACGGTTAGCAGGCGTGTGATTGGGATATCGAAGAGTCGTTCGTTCTCTTCGAGATACGGCAAAATAAGCTTCCAATCTGCCGCCGTGAGGTCTTGAAACTCGCCGCCATTGAGCTGCTCTTCATCCAAAAGCCTATATGGGTCTCGGACATAAATAGCGCCGCCAGATGCCAGCGAGAAAAGATTCGAGCCGGGGTAGGGGGTATCGAGGTCAACAATTTGCCCTTCGTCGTCAAACCGCACTCCGTTTAGTATTACAAAGCCGCCATCCTTGAGTGGATCGCCCGCCATAAATGATTCTGCAAGAAAGTCAAGGCATGTCCCGTTGATTACAGCCTTTGGACGGCCAACCGCATTAATTAAAGGGCGTCCTGCGGCATTTCCCTTTACAAAAACCTTTCCACCCTTAGCACCATACATGAACGTCTGGCCAACGTCTCCATGTATGACCAGCTTCCCCTCTTTTAGTATTTGAGCAACTTGGTCTTGGGCGTTTCCATGGACGATTACAGTGGCGCCGTCGAGTCCTGAGGCGAGATAGTCGCCAGTACTCCCGTATGCATCTATCACCACATCATGGGAGTTGGGACCAAGCCCGCAACCTAGGAATCTTTGGCCAGTATAACCATGGCATATGAATCTCTTCCAACCTAGCTCGTATGCTTGCACCACCAGCCTGGCATCGCATTCGTTGCCCTCTGGTGGGAAACCTTTGGCATTTAAGACAAGAACTTCTTCGGGTCCAGCAGGCGCCCTCAAATCGAAGCGAGATTCCCAACCTATCTTTGCATACCTTGAAGTTCCATTTTCTGTTATCGAAGGAACGCCCTCGAGCACACTCGTTAGCGTTTCATGCAAAAGTTCGAGGATTGTTGAGCGCTTGTTGTTGCCGGTAGGGTAGCGACGATCAATAAGAAGGGTGATGCCGTTTATCGCCGCTTCGCGCTCGTCATCCGTGAGCGTCCTAGATGAAATTCCAAAGCATATACCCTTAAGGGTCTCCAGGCCAACTTCTGGAGCAGCGGCCATTCCTGCTTTGTAAAGCGCTGTTCCTGATTTTTCTGCCAACAACTCCGGCAATTCTTTAGCGGGCTTGCAATTCGAAACGTGCAACTTGCAATTTGGCCTAATACCCGGCTTAACAGTCCTCGGCCTGCCGAACTTGTCCGTGCATGTCAAGGAAGAGCCGCCGTTACCATTTCTTTTAACCGTGAAAATGAACGCACCGCCGTCGGTATAGCTTCCACCGCGTGCATTCCAATAATCGTCAGCAAAGGAGCAAAAACGGCTGTCCTCCGATGCTAGGCTACGAAGAGTAGCGTCAATTGCTTGCTTTTCTGAGCATATTAAGCCGATTTGCACCTCACCATCCTGCAGTGCGAATACCTGAGGCCGCAGCATTGCAGTGTCGGTGATGCCAAGAAGCTGATATGCGTCGTTTTGAACGTCATTCCGTGCAATTATGAAAAACCACGGACCGTCTGGTGAGCCGTGAATGTGGCTTGCTTGGATGGCACGATAGACTTCTTGTTTCTCCTTTGGAAGCATGTCGAAGTCCCGCTCCACAGTTGGCGCGAGTCCTTCTATTACGTATTCCAGAGGATACTTGTAAACCCTACTCCAGAGGTCGAAGACTTGAATGGAAACTTCGGTGTCGGTCAGGAACAGCGGCCGTATATTTCGCTGGGCAAGGTATTCGGTAACCGAGTAATAATTTGCAAAATCGCCATTGTGCACAAGCGCCTCGTGCATTCCGCAGAACGGGTGTGCCCCGCCTGGGTGCCACACGCGACCTCTAGTTGGATAACGTTGGTGAGCAATCCAAACATGCGCACGCAAATCATGAAGCTTATAGTACTCTACGATTTGCTCGGCATATCCAACAATCTTAAGAATGAGCATATCGCGCCCATGTGAAAGCACGAAAGCTTGCTTATCTCCTAGGGATGCATAATACTTTGAGTTCAGCTGGAAAGTGTTTTGGTAAACGAATTCATCCTCCAACTCTCGCTCAGGTACACCAGCAAGCCCACGGGCATCCGCGAATTTCTTGAGAACGTCTTTTTTGGGACGTACGAAATATCTTCTCACTTCCGGCGGGCGGATTTCCAACCCCTCGATATCGCGATAGTCGTCAATATGGTCGAGAGTCTCGGCATGGTGAACGTCGAATACGCTGGTGATAAAGTCAGCCTCCACATTTGCGAGGGCTGACGGCTCGAGGAGAGCAATGTGGAGACAATAATCGTTCTTCAGAATCTCCGGTGGCACTCCCATTTGATTCGAATCAAGCCCCACAGCCGCAATACCGCCGCCCTTGCCATTTCCGCGGTTATGCATTTGGACTGAAGGAGCATAGATATGCCTGCCGCTAACTGGAATACTACACGCAAAGCCGGTAACGCCGCACCCGCCTTCTTCTTCGGCTCGCACCAACGTACCAGGCTTCCAATCTTTCATCATCCAACTTCGGCTTTCGATTATCTTTTGCGCAAGGTTACTCATTTTTATCAATCATCCAAAATAAACGTCCAAACTTTCAGTTACTCATCGCCTGTTATGTAATCTTCGTGCCTTAGCAGGTCCCATCGACCTCGAAGTTCTTTAACATCTCGCATACCAAAGCGGCTGAGAACGTCAACTAACTGCTCACGCCAAGCGTTAAGCATGTTTACAATACGCTGCGTTGCCCAATCAATTGTCATTTTTGAAACCATCTCGGGGTCTGTAGTGGCAATTCCGCGGGCACATCCTTTGCCGCTCTCGCATTTCCCACAACGAATGCAACCCATTGCCACCATTTCAGACGTGCCTATAACAACGCCGTCAGCTCCAAGGGCTATTGCTTTTGCCATATCATAAGCCGTCCTAATCCCACCACTTGCAATTAATGTAACTTCGTCGCGAATACCCTCTTCCACGAGAAAACGATGAACTTTGGGGATTGCGTACTCAATCGGCATCGCAATGTTTTTCTTTGCAATATCCGGCGCCGCCCCTGTTCCGCCGTAGCTTCCATCAAGGTGGATGATATGCGCTCCAGCATGGTATGATCCAACGGCCACCATATCAACATCAACTGGCGTTGAGACCTTCACTGATACGAGCGCCCGTGGATTGACGTGCTTAATCCAATCAACATGCTTCTTATGGTCTTCCACCGAATAAACACTGTGGAAAGGAAACGGCGAGAAGAGAGAAGTTCCAGGAACCGCCTCCCGCATCGCGGCTACTGCAGGGGTATTCTTATCGCCCAAAAGGTGCCCACCAAGCCCAGGCTTCGCGCCCTGGGCATACTTGAACTCAACAATGGGCGCCCATCGAATTGTTTCCTCACGAACGCCAAACAAACCAGTCGCCACCTGAGTAATCATGTGATCTCGGTACGGAATGATTCTATCCGGATAGCCGCCTTCGCCCGTACAGCTAAACGTATTCCACGCCATTGCTGCTCGAGCCTTAGCCACCATCACATGGGGACTAACGGAGCCAAATGACATACCACCGCCATAGACAGGGATATCAATTACGATTGAAGGCCGCCCATCATTCCGACGGTTTAAAGGAATAGCGGTTGAGATTTCTGCTGTGTCTATTCTTTGCTCATTTTTAGGGAACTTAAATCTAATCTTATCGAAGCCGCCGCCCGAATTTCCACATTCATAGTTAAGTTCGCCATCTGGTGTTCGGCCGGTTTCCGCCATATACCACGTGCTTAGAATCAAATCAGCCGTCCAACGATAATCACCTAGCGCCTTATACATGGGGCTTAGTTCGATGCGCAAGGCACGTTTTGGGCAAATGTCTACACAATAGCTACCCTTTGATTTGCATATTTCTGCTGTGCATTTATAATCCAAGGGTTTGATGAAATCAGCATAGCCCGCAGGTTTTACATGAACACCCCTTGGGCAAACTTCGATACACTTGCCGCATTTGATACATGCCTCGCTTCGCCACACACGATACTTGCCAATCGTATTCCTGAAGCGGTCCGGCGCAGGCTTAACTTCACGACTTGGAGGCATCTTAATCCCCAAATCGTCGGCGTCGCTAGCTTGAATAGCGTTTTTATTCACAACTATAGCCACGAAAATACCCCCGATTACTTCCCGCTTAAAGTTCCTTCCGTTTGCCAAAAATGGGTTCGAAGCACTCGCGCTCTAGGTCGTCGAAGAACATTGCTCTGCCAACCTCACCGCGAAGCCGTCTGACCTCGCGAATACCCATTGCGCCCATCATCTCCAGAAGCTGATTGTGCCACGCACCCATCAGGTTGACGATGCGCTGAACTGCATAATCATGCTCGACGTCTTCTATTTCGATGGGGCAGGGAAGCCCCTGCTGGCAATTCTTACAAATTCGGCATTCCAACGCGACCATGAGCGGCACATCTACGCTCACGAGATCTGCGCCACAAATTATTGTCTTAGCCATATGCTCCGCTAATGCAATTCCACCGCCTGCGATAAGCGTTATTTCATCCCTGTTTCCTTGTTCAACAAACGCCAAGTGAACTTCACGCACTGCATGGGTTATGTGCTTGGGTTTATCCGAATTAACTGTCATGCCATGCCAGTCTGCCAAAAGATGAATAACATCAATACCAGCCTTCGCTAGCTCAAGTGATCGAGATACCGCATTTTGGTTAAGGCAGAGCGACACTATAGCAATCATCTCAGGATTTGTAGACTTAGCTTTCTCAATTCTTCTCACGACGTCGGGCGAATCAGGCCAAACCGCGAGCCTTGCTTCAAGTGGCACAAACTCACCAGAAACGTAAGGAATTGCAACATCATGCGCAAATAAAGACGAATCATCAACGAAAGCATAAGTGCCTAGCTTTTTTGCCGCATCGAGAATAGCTGTTAGAAGTTGTGGGCTCGTTTTGTGCCAAGGCATAAGACCAAAAATTGCTGGGATTGGTATATCTACAATAGGCGGACTCTTTAATGCAAGTTTTCCTTCGGGATTAAATGCTAATGCCGTCGGTTTTCTGCCAATATCCACCTGAGTATTAATATACTCTCGCCCATGAATGCCATCGCGGGTAGGGCGGACAATTTCTGACATATCGGTAAGTATCGAGTCAAACCCAGGCCCACAGAACGGTCCAGGATATCCGGCACCAGAAACTGGAATGCGACCGGTTTCGGCTTGGAACCACGTACTAGAAATTATATCAGGCGTCCATACCTCGTCACCGAGTTTAAGATATTCAGGATTTGTCTCCCAAGTTAAAAGGCCTTTCGTGCAACTTTGAACGCAACAGAGACACCCTTTGCATTCGTATAAATAATCTACATATTGAAGGGCATTTACCAGTCGGTCGCGTTCCTTGTCGTACACATCATATGCGCATTCCCGCTTGACGCAGTTGTGGCATGCCGAGCAATCTTCTCGCCAATCAACAATGCCATACTTGCCTATTGGTTTGTGCTTTGGCGGCATTGGTTGAGTATGTATGTGATATTTCGCTGGCATTACTTCCTAGCCCCTCGAAAGTCCGCTCGCCTTCAAAATGTCTGCGGCAAGTTGAAAATTATCACCGGTCATCAAATAAACGCCCCGGATTCCTTCGGTATTTTTTAGAGCAATCAAAGTTTCAACTGCTAAATCTATGCCGGAAGTTGCATCCAGTTTCGATAATACACTGTCGGGTATATCCAAGTGCCTATACTTTTCTCTTAGGGCCAATGCCTCATCCTTAGAAGTTAGAGGCTTTACGGCCGCGATTATGTATGTTTGAGAAGGAATATTTCGCTGGCTAATTGCTTTCACCCATTGATTGAAGGCTTCGAGGTTGTAAACCGGCTGGGTGATTATAAAATCTGCTCCTGATCGAATAGCCTGCTCAAGAGCAATCACCTGAAGCTCCATTGGTTCAGCAAAGGGATTTGTATCTGTGCCAAGTATAAACTCTATTTTCCCGTCTAGCTCTTGTCCATTAGCAAGCAAACCATCTTTGCGCATTCCATCGGCAATCCTGAGAAGTTGGATTGGGTCAACGTCATTAACGCCCTTTGCGCATGATTCTGCGGTGAGTACCTGGTGTCTACCTGTGGTGCAGAAGATATTCGTTATGCCCAATGAAACAGCCCCAAGGATGGTAGCTTGCAATGCTATTCGATTTAAATCTCGCGTAAGTAAATGAAGAATAGGTTCAGCCCCAGCACATGCTAAGTGATTGCACGCGGCAAGACTGCATAACCGAACACCATCTTCACTTTCAACCGCTCCTACAGCATGTACCATCCCACCTAGAACTTGAGCACACGCTTTAATCTTCGCGGCATCGGCTCCTCGCGGTGGGAGGCATTCCGCTATAATCACGAACTGGCCACTTTTAATTGCCTTGTTTAGATTGCCTTCTGACATACCTTCACCTTTCTTTGGGAAACCTGCATCTTAAATGGCGTTAATCATAAAGCTATTTTTTATTTAAACAACCTAGAATTAACTCAACTGCCGCTTCAATATGTTTGGCATCTTTGCTTTCAGGAATGATTAACCTAAGCGATTCAGGATTGAAACCTGCTTCTGCGAGAAGTTCCTTTACAGCTTGAACTCTTCGGGCGGCGCGCAGATTTCCCTCAATTAGCTTGCACTCACCTTTGGGACAACTTAAGATGCAAACAAAGCGCGAACCGGCTTCAAATGCCTTTAATAGATAACGAGGATCAATCTTCCCGCTACAAGGGACAGGTTCCAAAGCGACATTGTTTTGGCGCTCCATGGGCAACAGCATAGGCAATATGCCAAAATCCTCGGCAAGATTTCGGCAGTAAAAAACCCTGATATCGCAATTTTTTCTAGACTCGTTCATATTCTCCTTAAAAATATACAATAAGGGCGCCGATGCTCGTGAGTACACGCGCAACATGACGCCCTCGTCAATTTCTCTAAATAAAGAGAATTATGGCGGAGAAAACGCTTGGCATCCGCCATAAAGAATATCTAAGCATTCCTTGCTTAGAAATTATTTGCTCGTCTGCCCCTCACGAAAAATCATCGGAACGCGCGGGACAAGGATTGTCTTGCGTTGCTGCAGCCTAATTCTTCGCACTAAGTCTAACTTACTTGGAAAGTTTTGTCAACCCCAAAGGAATCTTGACAGATAAATTCAAGTAAAGCATTGCTAGCAAGTCAAGCAATAAATGTGTTAGGGATTTTCTCTTGATGTTTTGGGTAATTTTAAGCTACAATTTCATAATATAATCACAATTCTCAAACAAGAAAAGTTCTGGCTGTAAACATATGCAACAAGCTTTTATGATCATAACCTGGGGTTGCCAAATGAATGAAGACGACTCGCAGCAGATGGCGAATCTTCTGCGACAGATGGGATATCGCCAAGCCATGCTTGCCGAGGAAGCGGATATTATATTATTGAATACATGTTCCGTTCGCGAGAAGCCCGAGCGTAAGGTTATGAGCAAGCTGGGTGAGCTCAAGTCGCTGAAGAAAATCAAAAATAACCTTATCATCGGCGTCTGCGGCTGCATGGCTCAGCGTGCCGGAAATGAAATTGTAAAACGCGCTCCTTTCGTGGATATAATCATAGGAACCGACCAAATCTTTGAACTGCCTCAACTTATCAGCAAGGTCCGCGCAGGGGAACGGCCTGTGTTTGCTCTCGATTTACCCAAGAGAAACGGCAACATCGCTTTCGCCAAACCCAAGCGTGTGATTGGCGATATTGGCCTCAAGCACTTTGTTCCCATTATGTATGGCTGCAACAACTACTGTGCTTACTGCGTTGTTCCATTTACACGAGGCCCGGAGCGCAGTCGGCCAATTGAAGATATAGTTGCCGAAGTACAAGAGCTTACTTCGCATGGATGCCGCGAGGTCACTCTGCTTGGGCAAAACGTGAATAGCTACGGCAAAACTCAACAAAAATCCGACAACCTAAATCAACTGCAAAATGACACCGATTCCTTGTGTGATTTTCCTACGCTTCTTGGTCGTCTGAACGAAATAGAAGGCCTTTGGCGCATACGATTTACTACTTCACATCCGAAGGACCTTAGCGACCGATTGATAGACGCTATGGCACGACTTCCCAAAGTTTGCGAGCATCTGCACTTACCGATTCAAGCTGGCGATAATAGGATTTTACATGCAATGAATCGGCATTATACAGTAGAACACTACATAAGCCTGGTAGAAAAGCTTCGAAATGCAATTCCTGGAATTGCAATAACAACCGACATAATGGTCGGCTTCCCTGGGGAAACCGAGGAACAATTCCAAAATACGCTAAATGCCGTTAGAAGAATCCAATTTGATGGCGCATTCATGTTTGCATTCAACCCCAGACCTGGCACAAAAGCCGCTGAACTGCCAAACCAAATAGACAACAAAACTAAGCAAAGGCGATTGCTCGAACTAATCAACCTCCAAAATCAAATTACCTTGGAACGAAACGAAAAGGAAGTTGGGCAAGAATTCGAAGTTCTCGTCGAAGGTCCCAGCTGGAAGGATGAATCAAAATTAACAGGATACACAAGAACAAACAAAGCCGTTGTTTTTCCTGGTAATCCTGAACTTTCGGGCAGACTGGTCTCAATACGGGCTATCAAAGCCCACCCATGGGGATTTACCGGAGAAATTGTAGACGCAAGATAGATTCAAAATACCTTGCTCGGGAAACTCAAATGAACTCCAAATTGACTCCCATGCTCAAGCAATATATGGCAATCAAGAAGGAATATCCCGATGTAATCCTTATGTTCCGGCTTGGTGACTTTTACGAAATGTTTGGCCAGGATGCCGAAATTGCCGCTAAAGAGCTAGAGATAACGCTCACATCACGCGACGCAGGAAAAGCTGGGCGAATCCCCATGTGCGGCGTACCATACCACTCTGTTGAACGCTACATCGCCCGACTTATAAGCAAAGATTATCGGGTTGCTATTTGCGACCAAGTCGAAGATCCGAAACTCGCAAAGGGTCTTGTCAAACGTGAAGTTACCCGCGTTGTTACCCCTGGCACCGTCATCGAAGATTCTATGCTAGAGTCAAAAAGCAACAACTACCTAGTTTCAGTCGCATTTCGGAATGGAGTCTTTGGATTAGCGGTTAGCGATATCTCCACTGGTGAATTCCTTATAACCGAGCTTAGTGGCCCGAACGCCGAACCCAGAACTCTCGATGAAGTAAATCGGCTCTCACCAGCAGAAATACTCATTCCCGAGGAGGCAAAAGATTTTAGTAATAAAATAGAGGCAGTCTGTCGTGCAAGATTAACCGAGTTCAATCTCGACGGGTTTATGTCCCCCAGGGATATACTCCTTAAACAACTTGGCACAACGTCGCTTCGTGGCTTTGGGTGCGAGGATTATACAGCTGGTCTTGACGCTGCGGCAATGGTCGTGAAATATCTTGAGAGTACCCAGCCTGCATCACTAAATCATATCAGCTCGCTTTCAACCTATTCAACCGAGAAATATATGGTCCTTGACCCGGCCACCCGACGTAACCTTGAACTAACTCATTCATTGTCCGACGGTACCCGGAGCAAGAGCCTTTTGCAAATCTTAGACCGCACAGTCACCGCGATGGGTGGGCGACTCATAAAGAAATGGCTCGACCAACCATTGTTGGTTGTAGACGAAATTCAAAAAAGACTCGACGCAGTGGAAGAATTTTATGGCAACTTAATGATGCGTACTCAGGTTCGAGAGCTGCTGCAGAAAGTATTTGATCTCGAACGCCTCACGTCACGTATTGTTACT
The DNA here is from genome assembly GCA_029907255.1 of Armatimonadota bacterium. Lineage (NCBI taxonomy): Bacteria > Bacillati > Armatimonadota > Armatimonadota bacterium. The sequence goes on along the minus strand of JARYMF010000011.1, from coordinate 77,036 downwards.
GGAGCCGCCAACGCACGAGATTTAATTGCCCTTAGGAATTCACTCCAAGTTCTTCCAGAGCTAATGAAAGCTCTTGAGGCTTCTCAAAACCCTACTCTAAACAACCTGCGAATAAACTTATGTTCGCATGAACATATCACAGATTTAATATCATCTTCGATTGTAGAAGAACCGCCGGCTACTCTGAGAGACGGCAATATCATTAAACCAGGGTTTAGTCAAGAACTAGACACTTTGAGGGCTGCTAGCAAAGATGGAAAAGCATGGATTGCTGGACTAGAAGCAAAGGAACGCGAACGGACAGGGATTAAATCGCTCAAGGTTGGATACAACTCGGTATTCGGCTATTACATCGAAGTTAGCAAGGCAAACCTCAAACTCGTGCCCGAAAACTATATCCGAAAGCAAACAATGGTGGGCGCAGAGAGGTTTATAACCCCAGAGCTAAAAGAATATGAAGCGATGGTGCTAGGGGCAGAAGAAAAAGCAGTTCAACTTGAGTACGACCTCTTTTGCGCTATTAGGGACCAAATTGCAAAGGATTCTGAAAATCTCTTCAAAACTGCACGAGCAATTGCCCAAATTGACGTCTTATGCTCATTAGCTGAAGTTGCAGCTGAAAACCAATACTGCAAGCCAAAGGTTGACTATGGCACAGAAATTCACATTAAGAATGGAAGACATCCCGTAGTTGAGCGGATGCAAACGGACGAGCTTTTTGTACCAAACGACTGCCACCTGGACTGCAAAGAAAACCAACTCTTAATAATAACAGGTCCTAATATGGCAGGTAAGTCCACATATCTCCGGCAGACAGCTTTAATTGTATTGATGGCACAAATGGGAAGCTTCGTCCCTGCTGAATCTGCGCACATCGGCATTGTTGATCGAATATTTACAAGGGTCGGAGCACACGACGAACTTTACTCGGGCCAAAGTACATTTATGGTCGAGATGACCGAAACCGCCAATATACTTAACAACGCAACCGACCGAAGCTTAATCATTCTCGATGAAATAGGGCGGGGGACAAGCACTTTTGACGGGCTTTCGATAGCATGGGCGGTTGCAGAATACATAATAAGCATAGGCGCAAAGACGCTTTTTGCCACACATTACCACCATCTGAATGACCTCGCGAATGCTTATCCAGGTATCAAAAATTACCGGATAGCAGTAAAGGAAGAGGGCGATAGGATTGTGTGGCTTAGAAAAATTATGCCTGGGGGTACAGATCGAAGCTATGGCATTCAAGTAGCACGCCTCGCCGGGCTTCCTCAGCCAGTAATTGAGAAAGCAAAAGAGGTACTTTGGAGCCTGGAAAACAACGGCACGACCAAAGGAATTTTGGACAAGAACTTGAAGATTCCAGCTCGCACAGAGAAACTACAGCTAACACTCTTCGAAGTTGAAGACCACCCTGTCATTCAAGAAATTAAGGAGCTTGACATTAGCACAATGTCGCCCATTGAAGCACTCACAAAACTTTACGAAATGCAACAACGATTAAAGAAGTAAATCGCATGGAAACAAGAGCGCAGCGTAGCATAATTAACATTCTCGACGACAACACCGCAAATAAAATCGCAGCAGGTGAGGTAATAGAGCGACCAGCCTCTGTTGTTAAGGAGCTTGTAGAAAACTCCTTGGACGCTGGCGCTACCGAGATTAGGATTGACCTGATAGACGGAGGCAAGCGACTGATTCGAGTAACCGACAATGGTATCGGCATGTCACGAGAAGACTCTGTGCTAAGCCTTAGAAGGCACGCAACATCGAAAATCAAATCAGCCGATGACCTTTTTTCCATTCGCACACTTGGATTCCGCGGTGAAGCCCTCCCAAGCATTGCCTCAGTCTCACACACAAAAATCGTTACGAGAAAACCAGAAGATGATTTAGGCACGAAAATCACGTGCGTTGCTGGCAAGATTGAGGAGGTCACCGATATTGGCGCTCCGCCCGGTACATCTGTACTTGTCAAAGACTTGTTTTTCAATCTTCCAGCGCGCAAGAAATTTCTCAAAACAGCACAAACGGAACTGGGACATATTACCGAGCTTGTAAATCGGTTCGCCATTTCACACGGTGAAGTAGATATAACTCTCTCGCATAATGACCGAGTTATTTTTCGCTCGCCAAGCTCGAATCTCCTAACAGATGCAGTCCTTACGGTCTTTGGAAGAGACGCTGCAGAGGCAGTGGTTGAAATTAACAGCCAAGCAGGACCTTACAAGGTTTATGGGGTTATTTCAAAGCCATCATACTCAAAGGCAAACCGGTCTGGACAGCTATTTTTCGTTAACCGGCGCTTTGTGCGAAATCGAAATCTTATCCATGCACTTGACGAAGCATATCGAGGCATCCTTCCCCAAGGGCGATTTCCACTTTTAATTTGCTTCATTGACGTCCCGCCTGAATTTGTGGATGTAAACGTTCATCCAACAAAAATCGAAGTCAAATTCGCTCGAGAATGGGAAGTTCATAATATTGTAATTTCATGCATTCGCGATGCGCTTTCTTCAAGCAATATTATTCCGAATGCAGAGGATCTTCTACCATCAGCTTCAAATATTCGGAGACCGACATTCACCCCGACATATCAAAAGAAGCTTACGCAATCAACCACAGATGAGCTAGAGGAGTTCCGAAAATCTCTTACGGCAAAGCTTGAGCAACAAAAAGAAGAGTTGTTTGTACCGCAAATCACGCAGGAAGGGGTTACACAAGAGCAAGAAACAGCAGCGCAAATAAACCCCTTGGAAGGCGCTGAAGTATTAGCTCAAGCAAGAAACTTATACATTGTTGCACAATCCTCAGCGGGAATACTATTAATAGACCAACACGTAGCTCACGAACGCATCCTTTATGACCAGCTTTCAAATATGTATAGCAAGGTCCATGCTCAGCGCCTAATTGTCCCATTGACACTTAACTTGGGCCATAGAGAGGCCCTTGTATTAGAACACAAGCTTGATGATTTTCGCGCTCTTGGCTTCGAAATTGAATCTTTTGGAAAAGATTCATTCATTGTGCGGTCAATACCCGCGATAATTGTGGATAAAAATTATGAGCAAGTATTAAAAGACATGATTGAGGAGCTAACCGAATTAACAATTACCCGCCGTCTTCTAGTGCGCCGAGAAGCCTTAATAACAACATCGGCGTGTAAAATGGCAATAAAGGCAGGGGACAAACTTTCGCATGAGGAAATGGTTAGGTTAATAAGCGATTTAAAACACACAAGTAATCCATACCTATGCCCACATGGGCGCCCTATTGTAGTTTGTCTCTCCAATCATGATTTAGACAAAATGTTTGGGAGGTAGCAGAGTAAATGATTTTTGCTAAACGCACCTGGATTGCCATATTTGTCCTGGCTTTAAATATTCCATGTATACCTGTATTCGCTGGCTTCACCCCACGTGTAACATTTCAGCCAGAGCCGAATGGAGCTTGCATAATAGTTAATAAGCGAATTGTCGTTCGACTGAGAACCTCTAACGGCAATCTTTCACCAGTCCAAAGAGCTTCGCTAGCCACTGAAAGACTTGCTGGACTAGTTCAAAAGGGACTAAACCCAATGGCTCTTTCCTACAAGTTAACCGGGCAATCCGCCAGGCTTATGGCTGGGGATGTTATGATTGCCATTGCCACACCTAGCGAAGCAAAAGCACAAGGTACAACGCCAGCCAAACTTGCTAGCGCCTGGGTGCGGAATATTCGCGAAGCATTGAGTCTGCCGCCTCTAAGCGCATCACCTACTGAGCTTCTAATACCGATAGGCGAAACGCGCACAGTAAGCGTGGAATCTCTTCTTCCCGAACCTGTTACGGCTCAAGTATCCAATGGCGCAATTGTATCGGCAGATGCCTCAAAGCCAGGCTCATTAGTGATTAAAGGGCTTCAACTTGGCGAAACTGAAATTACCCTAAGATGTGCCGAGTTTAGTGTAATAATTAAGGCGCATGTAAAGAAATATGCTGCCCAAATAATGAGCAGTGCAACAACAATTGTTACCGGCTCAAGTGTTCCAATTTCTTTGGCAAAATGTGCCGCGGAAGAGGCTGCTCGTTCAGCAGTAGTTTTGGAACCTGGTGCGTTTGTCAGCTCGCTAAGCATGCCTAAAATCTCTTCAAGTCCTTTGCCAGGACAGAGAATTCAAATTCCTGTTGAAATAGAAGCAAGAGGAGGCGACCACATCCCCATTAAAGGTACAACACAGGTGCACATCGAAAATAGACCCTTGTCCTATGTAAACGCATCCTCAATAATGTACAGCAATGACCCAGAGCGAATTTGGAAGTACCAAGTGCTTTATACTGGCAAAATACTCCAAAACCAAGAAGCAACTCGCCTGTTATACCACCACCAGAATATGATGGGCAGACGCATTGGTTTTGTAGTAGACATATTGAATCCTTCAACAAATTCAGCAAGCCTCCACCTAATTGAGGGAGTCTCGCCTCCCATGTTAGATACGGTGCTTGTTGGGTATAAAGCAGGCAATGAATTCCTTGAAAACCACCGTGCAATGGTAGGCCGAATTATCGAACTGCCAAAAGAATCAAGGCGCGTGATTGTAAGCCAACCTCTCGATCATCCATATACCGCCAGCGGAATTATCGAGTTTAGGCAACTATCTGGTGATCCACTTATCGTTCGTGTTATTGCAAAACCTGAAAATCAGCGCCAAATTGAGGATAAGCCTAACATGCCATTACCTTTAGACGGAATAGATCTCGGTAAATTTCAAATTTCCGACCACATATATCCAAACCCTATGCAAAAATTGGAGCTAACTTATTCAGCAGGAAAGCCATGGGTTTTCTTTAGAATTGGCAAAGACGCCCTGAAGAATTCCGAAAAGGATAGATGGCTTTTTGGAAACTACGGAGTTATTTATGATATAAAAGCCTCGCTTGAAAATCCTTTGATGACATCCCACACTGTAGAAATCGCTTTCGAAGCGACAGCCGGTATTGCGAGCGGGGTATTTTTTGTAGATGGGCGGCCGGTGCGCATAAAATCTCTCCAACCTCCTCAAGAAATTTGTCTCGACAAGATTACTATTCCAGCAGGAAAAACTAGAACAGTCTCGATTCGAACGATGCCTCTTTCAGGTTCGGCATACCCTGCCACTTTGATAATTAGGCCTGCTGGTACAACTGCTTCCGCATCGGCAGCAAAGCCGAAATAAAGGCGTCAATAGTCTAATCCCTTTGCTAGTTTAAAGTTTTTGTACTATGGAGGCCAAAAAGATACAATGAGCAACTTAAAACAGCAAGCAAGGCTACTGTGGTGTGATGCCGAGGCAAACAGCATACAGCTATCAACCAGAAAAGGCGTCGCTGAAGTAGTAAGAAAAGCCAGCCGGGCGGGAATTAACACAATTATAGTGGATGTCAAACCTCTCAGCGGTGAAGTACTTTATCTTAGCGAAATTGCCCCAAGACTCAAAGAGGTCAAGGGACATTTTTATCCTCAGTCGTTCGACCTTCTGCAAACAATGATTGAGGAAGGACACGCAGCAGGGATTCCAGTACACGCCTGCATTAATGTTTTTTCTGAAGGCCACCGCAAATGGAAACGAGGTCCTGCATATTCTCAACCCGAGTGGCAAGTAATAACATATGAAGGCGGAAATCCTCCTAAGTTCTCGCTCATGCAAGACTCAAGGCATGAAACATTCGGTGTGTTTGTTAACCCTATCGGTCCGGCAAGAGAATATGAACTTAGAATTATCAGGGAAATCGTCCATCGCTACAACATTAATGGCATAGTATTCGATAGGATGCGCTATCCAAATCTTTACGGTGATTTTAGCTCCCTCAGCAAGACAACTTTTGAAAAATGGATTGGCATTTCAAACCTCCGCTGGCCAGATGACATATTCATAATAAGCGATGATGAAAGAATCATCCGCGGACCCTATTACAAAGAATGGCTTGAGTGGCGGGCTTGGCAAATTAAAGACTTCGCAAGAGATGCTGTGCACCTTGTGCGTTCCGTTAATCCCAAAATTAAAATCGGAGTCTATGTTGGCTCCTGGTATGACACCTATTTTGATGTCGGGGTCAATTGGGGAAGTGAGAATTTCCATCCAGGCTATGAATGGATGACGGCAGATTACAATAAAACAGGTTTCGCAGAGCTCTTCGATTACATTTGCACAGGCTGCTACTACCCTGATGTAACACGAGAAGAAGCACGCTCAGCCAAAGGCAATGAAAACCTAAGCGTTGAGGCATCATGTCAACTTTCAATGAAGGCAATTAGCGGTGCCAGCAATGTGTATGGCAGTCTATACCTGCTGGACTACAAGCAAAAACCGGATAAGTTCCGCAGTGCAGTTGATATGGTCCTTTGCAATACACAAGGAATAATGCTCTTTGATTTAGTGTATATTGAAGACTACGGATGGTGGCAAATTTTGGAAGAAGTATTTATAGATGATGCGATTCCGCCACATGATGCAAATGATTAATAATGCAGCGGTAGCGTTACTTGTCACCTTATGCGGAGGACTGCTTAATAACAACTTTGCCTTTGCACAGGACTGCCAAGAACTTTACAGAATCCGAATTGCCAATCGCGCTAATGGCGCTGTCGAAGTCAGCCTTGATAAAGGAACTTCGTATACAATTGTTGGCCGAGTAACTAGACCTGCAACCGAAGTATCACGCGGTTATTCGGCGAGCAAATATGCACAAGAGGGAAAAGTTGCCGCGGTTGCAGTCCATGGTATTCGCATTAGAGTCGGTTCCATTCCAGAAAAGCAAGGGGATACGCCGTTAATTATAAGCATTCTGCCTCGAGAATTTGCCCAAGCCCCAAGAGGTTTTGGAGGCCACATCGCCGGCAGCTCAGGTATTGTAACCAACATTCCAACCGGTACTGCCATATTCCGAAACCTCGCTCCTTTTGTTGGCAATCAAGTCTTTCTTGAGCAAAGAGGTGTCCTGGCTCCGCTGCCATCTGGATATTCGCCTTGCATTGGAGATGTGCTTGTAATCCTTGTGCATCTTCCAAAACGCTATGCAAAAGAGATTATTTTTGAAAACAAAACAGGCGGAAAAGTTGACGCCATCTATGAAGACGGCACAGAAACAATAGCAATTGTTAAGCGACCAGTTCATGGGGTGGGGCGCTTCGACGCTACCGGATACACCGGCGTAGGGCAAATCAACACCAACCATACTGGCGTAATTACAATCTCAACAGCACCTATTGCTAATGGGCAAAAAGATGGTTCTGACTTTGAAACGCGAGGCGGTTTTATGATTCAACCTTCTAGGCACGCAATAGAATCAGGCGACTCACCACAAGTTTGCGTTGTTGAACCAGTTTCGAAAGACAGCCAATGGCTTGAAGGAACACCCCCGCTTTTCTCAGGTTATTTAAGTTTAGCCTATGACCCCCAATCAAAAGAAAATTCATTTTCGGTGGATATACAATGTGGTGATGGAATATGGCGCTCTCTGCCACCGCTAATCGGAAAGCAAGACCATGCTTTAGACAATCTTCCCGGTTTGGGCCTTCCAGTCACACACATTAGAATAAGGCTACCGCGCTACGACAAAGAGTGGATTAGACAGCAGCTTCGCCAATCTCTCCTTGCATATAAAAAGATGACGGAAAGAAATGTGCCAACGTTAACGGGAAAATTTACATTATCTCTCGATGCCTCAGGGCTTCCAGAGCTCCAATTTGTTGCTTTGTGGGTCGATGGTCAATGTAAAGCAATAAGCAGTGTCCCGCCTTTTACCTTTGAAATCGATACTTCAAAGCTTGATTATGGCGAGCATATCGTAGAAATCAAAGCTTTAGATAACTCTGGGAAGCCTCTTAAGACCGTAACAAAGAGGTTTTTCTGTGGCGAGCCGTAAGGTATAAAACTCCTCTAATCAAGACTAGTCAGAAGCAGGCCTAGATGCCATCATCCAGGGAGGCTTACCTGGTCTACCTCGCACAACAATTGTTCCGTGGTCCGTAAATATCTTATAAACGCTTAGGATTATTTCACAATTTCCGAGTAGCGAGGGATTTTTCAGAACCTCGCCAACAACGATTGCTTCTTCACCTTTTATAAGAGGAATTTGTTTGTACCATGTGGGGCAAGTGGCAAGCTCGGCTTTTCCAGTGGAATCTTGCAAGATAAAATGATTATCAGAAGCATAAATAATTTTGCCCTTGATTACAGCCGTTCCGCCACAGGTGTTTCCAGCCTTTACATCCGCGATTGTCCGCACCTGTGTATCCATTACAGCACGTTGGGTAAAGAATCCTGCTAAAAAGGCAATCATTAAAATAGCAAGCGGAATTCTCCAAGCGCCCATTGCAATCACCAACCAATTTCAATATTTATATACCGCGCAAATAGGCCTAACAAAACTTTGTCATTGCGCAATTGACGTAATGGGCAAGGAAAAATATAATAGGGTTGCCATGAAGCACTTATGGTTCTTAACAATTGCTGCGTACATACTTGGAGCATTGGCGGCAGAAACAATCAAAGCCGAAGAGCAAACAAACATACCACAACAAGGAATTAAGCTAGCGTACTCCTTTTCCCCTGGCAAGATTAATCGGTACAAAATCGTGCAAAAAATAACAGGCACGCGAACAATAACAGGCTCGGCCACAACTGACTTGGATATGCAACTTACTTCTATAATTCGAATGCGCTGCACAAAAACTCTTGAGAACGGCAAGGTTGAGATTGCAATAGATACCGAAGATGAGTATATGAAAATTTCTGGGAAGGCAATTTATGGATACAAACCATCAAAAGATGTAAGAACTATCCAATTAAACCCTAATGGAAGTATTTCCAGCTCTTCAACTTCAAATCAGAAAGAACCAAAGCGACGCCATGCACTTGATTTTGGAGCTGTGGAATCAATTTTGCTATTGGCTATTCTACCCGACAAACCTGTTGCCCCAGGAGATGTTTGGTCCGCCGAGATGCCACTTCCCATTGATACAAAATCAAAGCTGAAACTTGATTTTCAGCTTGAAGAAATTAAAACTTCACCAGGTGGGCAAGTAGCAATTATAAAACAAAAGTTGACAACACCTATAAATGAAGCCAATGAAAGCCAAGAAGAAGGAACCAGAGGAAGCCAAGCTGGCGAGAGTACGTTAACTTTTGATATAAGCAACGGAAGACTTATATCAGCCAATGGAAGTATTCATACGAAAATCGAGACGCCAATTTCGGTTCCTCCTGTTCCTGGCTCTACACCAAGCCGAACTGTCCAAATAGTAGACGTGACAAGCAATTACACTATTGAGCTACTCCCGGAGCAAAATAAGGCGCAGTAAATCGGATTTTAAATATAAGCAATTTATGCTTCTAAAGATTTTTCACAATTTCGCAAAAAAAACAAGATACTAACCAAAGGTCTACCAAGGCTTCCTACAAAAACAATTGCCTGGCAATGCATTGTTTAGACTTTTGATAATCACTAAGAAAAAACCTTGCTAATAATTTCTCTGCCCTAGTAGCATTTTGCTCAGCTTGTTTTATATCAAAAAAACCTGGGTAAACAATAATTGACCTCTAAAGATTATGAAACGAGGCAAAATTAACCACATGGCACACATCTACCAAACAACTCCACTAATTCACCTAAAAGACCTTGCACTTAAGCTTTCTAATTACTCGCCTGCAGGAGGAATCAATTATGGCATCATCTGAGCAAAAAGTTGTCCACATTAGAAGGAATGTCCAAGATTATGGTGATCCATACCTAAACCGCGAAAAACCAGAAGAAATATCCGTTTGCCGCGAATGCAAGTGTGTATACGCCGGAGACCGCTGGCAATTGGAGAGCCAAGCCGCAAAACTATTAAAAAACGCGAAGAAGATTATTTATACTTTATGTCCTGCCTGCCAAAAAATACACGACAGAATGCCCGGCGGAATAGTCAACATTAGCGGCAACTTTGTAAAAAATCATGAACAAGACATAGTAAACTTGTTAAATAACGAAAATGAACGCGCAATGACCATAAATCCAATTGAACGCATCATAGATATTGAGCATTCCAACGATGGACTGGTTGTTTGGACAACCAACGAAAAACTTGCCCAAAGAATTGGTCGGCAACTTTACAAAGCATACCGTGGCGAAGTAGAGTACCACTGGTCAGAAGATACAAAGCTAGCAAGGGTATACTGGCGCCGAGATTAGCCTACCTCCAAACCCTTCTAGCAGCTTAAGAGTAAAAATTATAATTAAGTAAGGAGGTGCGGTACACATGTTTGAAACCCTTCGCAGATTCATGTTTATAGGGTTAGGAGTGGCCGCTTTATCAAAAGAAAAAATCAAGCAACTGATTGATGAATTTGTCGAACGCGGCGAACTAACAAGCGAAGAAGGCAAGAAGCTCTTCGAAGAATGGGTATCTAAAGCGGAAGAACAAGGCAAAAATCTTAATGAAAAAATCCGCAACCAGATTAGACAAATGCTTAAAGAGCTAGACATAGCCGACCGACGACAGATTGGAACACTCGAGAAAAAGATAGATGAATTAGAAAAACGCGTAGAAGAACTTACTTCAAAACTGCAAAAATCGGAGGGCTCGGAATAGTCAGTCCTCACAACTGAGCAACGGATAAGTACAGTGGTATTCGAAAAAAGAAGACGACACCTCGCACGATTCATTGAAATGGGGCGCGTTTTGGCACGCCATCAATGGGAACATCTTCTTGCCCAATTGGGCCTCTCAGAACTTTTTCATTTGCGACCACATGGCAAAGGAATTCTCCCCGACCCAACTGATGTCAGAGAATCTCTTGAGGAACTAGGGCCGACTTTCATCAAACTTGGACAACTTTTAAGCACACGCCCAGATATCATTCCCGCGCAATACGTCGCTGAACTTGAGAAGCTTCAAGATACCGCTCCAACTGTGCCAATTAACAAAATTTTCAAAGTTATCGAAGAGGAATTCGGCATGGCGCCAGATTCTATTTTTGAACATTTCGATGAAACGCCGCTTGCCGCTGCATCTCTTGGACAAACCCATCTTGCAACATTAAAAAACGGCACTAAAGTTGTAGTAAAAATCCAGCGACCCGATATACACCGCGTGATTGAAACAGACCTTGAAATACTTCAGGGGCTTGCTCATTTTGTGGAACAACACTCTGAACGCATGCGCACATTAGGCATTTCTGACCTAGTTGAAGAGTTTGCCATCACAATTCGCCAAGAACTTGACTATACTCATGAAGGGCGGAACACCGACCGAATTAGGGAAAATTTGAAAGAGTTGAAATTTGTTCGCGTTCCAATGGTGTATTGGGAATATACAACCCCCAGGGTACTCACAATTGAACAAATCACAGGTATAAAAATCACCGACATCCACGAACTTGATGAGCATGGCCTTGATAGAAAAAATGTGGCGAAGAATCTAGCTAAGGCTTTCATGGAAATGATTTTTATACACGGGTTTTTCCATGGTGACCCCCATCCAGGCAATTTAGTCGTGCTTGATGATTGTGCAATTGGCCTTCTTGATTTCGGTATTGCGGGTAGGCTAGATCACCGCCTAAAAACTGCTGTCACAATTTTGCTAGCGGAATACATACAAGAAAACTCCGCAGGCTTTGCAGAAGAAATTTTACGAATAGGCAGCTATCCCCAAGACCTAAATCGCAGGGCCTTCGAGCTTGAAATTGACAGGGCACTTAGGCAATTCTACGGTGCTCCGCTAAAAGAAATCAGGATGGGAGAGCTTCTCCGCAAGGCCTTCCAAATCAGTGCGAAGAACCACGTGCGATTGCCGTCAAATATGTTCTTATTGGTCAAGGTGCTAGTAAACATTGATGGAATAGCACGTCAACTATACCCTGATTTTGATTTTGCAGGGGAAGCCCGTCCCTATGTCAGACGCGCAATGCGCGAAGAGTTCTCCATCAACACCCTGGCAAACCAAGCCTATAAAAGTTTAGTCTTATTCAAGAATTTCCTTCTCTCACTTCCCGACATGGCACAATATCTCCTAGGGCGGATGGTTGAAGGTTCGTTCCGCATCAATTTTAAGCATGAAGGATTGGAAGGCCTTATGCGTTCCCTCGAAAGAGCAGCCAACCGCCTTTCATTTGCACTAGTAGCTAGTGCTACAATTGTCGCCTCCGCTCTCATTGTTGCCGCAAAGATAGGCCCTTTATGGCACGGATATCCAATCATTGCACTCATTGGATTTGGCATTTCCGTAATTTTTGGCTTTTGGTTGATGATTGCAATACTTCGTGCAGGAAAACTTTAAAATAAATAATGTATAATAAGCCAAAGTCCATTTTGAGAGCTTTTCCATGACAAACAAAAACCTTTTACGGTCACTGCCGTCAATTGACAGATTGCTAGGTGAACCTTCGTTAAAAGAGCTCATTGGTGAAATTCCAAGGCCATATGTAGCTGAAGCAGCAAGGAAGACCCTTGACGAAATACGTAGCCGTATCCGCGAAGGTTTTACCGTAAAAGAAGAAGACATATCGTTAGAAAGACTTGCACAAGATATCCGCCTTCGCGCCAAAGCCCTTGCAAATACCTCCATCAGACGAGCTATAAATGCCACAGGCATTGTGCTTCACACAGGTTTAGGTCGCGCAGTGCTCCCGGCAGCTGCACAGAAAGCCCTCATAGATGTCGCTTCTGGACATTGTAATCTCGAAATAGATATTAAGACGGGTGGAAGAGGAAAGAGGTCGGAACACTACCAAGAGTTACTCAAAAATTTAACGGGAGCGGAATCGGCTCTCGTTGTGAACAATAACGCCGCTGCAGTATTTCTTGCGCTCAACACTCTAGCATGCGGTCGGGAGGTCATAGTTTCGCGAGGAGAACTAGTCGAAATTGGCGGCTCTTTCCGGATGCCCGATATAATGGCTAGTGCGGGCGTCAAACTAATAGAAGTAGGAACAACAAACCGCACCTATGTTTCTGACTATGAAAATGCAATATCTGAGGAAACTGGACTAATACTAAAAGTACATACAAGCAACTTTTGCATTGTCGGTTTTGCAAAATCACCAGCGCTCAGCGAACTTGCCGAGCTAGGCAAGAAGAAAGGCATCCCCGTGATGGAAGACATAGGAAGTGGAGCACTTATTGACATGTCTCGCTTTGGACTTAAGTCTGAACCTACGGTGCAGGAAAGTATTCGTGCTGGTGCTGATATCGTTACATTTAGCGGTGATAAACTCTTGGGCGGGCCACAATCAGGGATAATAGTCGGGCGAAAAGAATTCGTGGAAGCGATGGCACGAAATCCGCTGTCGCGAACATTTCGTATAGATAAATTAACAATTGCCGCCCTGGAAGCAACTCTTAAACTCTATGTAGATTCTGATACTGTCATTCGAAACATCCCGACACTTCGTTATATAAGCAGAACATTGCCAGAAATCACTCATGCTGCAAATCAGCTAAAAGCAAAACTAATAACTTCTATTGGCGACAATGCGAAAATTGAAATTTTCGATGGTTTTTCGGAAGTTGGGGGCGGCTCACTCCCAGGACAACAGCTTCCTACAAAACTGATTGCCATTTATAATGCAGACATCTCCCCAATAGACCTTGCCCAAAAATTCAGAGAAGCAAATCCACCGATTTTCGGCAGGGTAGGCGACGATAAATTCCTTCTCGATATTAGAACGGTTGAAGATTCTGAAATTGACGTTATTGCCCAAGTTGCTTCCCAAATACTTTCCCACTAACGAATTATAAAATTAAGATAAAACAAAACCTGCTGTTAATCTCTTTTCAGGCCGATAATAATAAAGACCGAATTCTAGCAATTTGGAGTTGGGGGCCTGATAGCATGTTATCTAAGGAAATACCAAACGAGCAACCTGAAAAAATAAAAGAACCTAATCTTAAATCCGAGTCAGAAGCTCTCCTTGGTATGTTGAACGTTCGCTCCTCAAGCCTGGGCGCACCTGATGGCCACAGTGACCGTGTGGCAGCTTATGCGCTAGCGATTGGCAGGCGGTTAGACCTTCCTCGCAAAGTGATGACAGACCTCAAAAACGCAGCAATTCTACATGACGTTGGAAAAGTTGGAATTTCTCCCCAGATTGTTGAGAAATTAGGCCGCCTAAGCGAACGTGAATTCGAAATAATGAGGCTACACTCCACAATTGCAATACGAATGTTAGAACGTGTGCCGGAGCTCCATGATTCTATCCCAATGATAAAACACCACCACGAAAGATTTGACGGTAAAGGATATCCAGACGGGCTATCAGGCCATGACATACCTCTTGGTGCACGAATAATTGCCGTTGCAGAAAGCTTCGATATTTTAGTCTCGGATGTCCCTTGGCGAGATGCCTTGCCCTTACAAGTAGCAATAGAAGAACTCAAAAATTGTTCAGGAACACAGTTTGACCCCATGGTTGTAGAAGCTTTCCTTGAAGCCCTAGCAAGCGGTGAAGTTCCTCTAAGCGATGAGCTTAAAGAGCAAATGATGCAACCCTCACCTGAGCGAATTCTCGATTCTTGACATGCCACCCCTGCAAATTTATACTTATTTTACCAATATGGGGGTGGATGGGGCCTGGTGGCCCTCCTGGTCTTCAAAACCTGTGTGAGGCCTGAAGAAGGTCTCGGGTGCGTTCGATTCGCACACATCCCCGCCAGGTTGTTTATTACAAAACTTCCAGCAAACAAGCACAGCAGAATGATTTTAGCCCATTCAGCAAAATAACTCAAAAAATAAAAAAACCTGTTGACAGGTAGGTTTCCATCTGGTATACTTAGCAAAACTTGATTGAACGCCTTTAAGTTGGTCCTGTGAGGCCAACAAGGGTGTGCGTGTATGCACAAAGCTTATAATTGCAAGATCACGCCTCCTTGCTAACCTCAGCAGGGGGGCGTTTTTTGTGCCTGGAAAATGTGCAACTTTGCGCTTTAAATACTAAATCACCATTGATTTATGGAGTATTCAAATGGCAACCCAAACGCCTCAAGTAATGGATGCAGAAGAAATCAGGCGAGCCCTAACTCGCATTGCTCACGAAATAATCGAGAGAAATAAAGGAGCAGAAAAGCTTGGAATAATTGGAATCAGACGCAAAGGCGTACCACTTGCAAAACGATTAGCAAAACTCTTGAACGAAATTGAGCACGTTAGAGTGCCGGTTGGCATACTCGATATTGGCCTTTACCGTGATGATATTCTCACACACCAGCCAACAGTGGGGCAAACTGATATACCATTTGACATCAACGATCGAACCATTATCCTGGTGGATGAAGTTATTTACACCGGCCGGACAGTTAGATGTGCATTGGATGCCTTGATGGATATTGGCCGCCCAGCAGCAATTCAATTGGCAGTGCTAATCGACCGGGGCCACCGAGAGTTGCCAATTCGCCCTGATTACGTCGGAAAAAACATACCTACGTCGCGTAAAGAACTAGTAGATGTCCAGCTAAAAGAAATTGAAGGCGAAGATAAAGTCTACATTCGCAAACTTGATGAATAAACGCTAGTTTATGATTGTGCAAGTGCCAATGCACAAAAACTAGCATCAAGAGGTGCTGGAATGGCTCTAAAGAGAAAAGACATCCTTGGTTTGGAAGAAATCACCCGTGAGGAGATAGAACTAATTCTTCAAACGGCGCTCTCAATGAAAGAAATTTTAAGCCGACCAATTAAAAAAGTACCCGCCTTGCGTGGAAGGTCAATCGTAACCCTTTTCTATGAACCAAGCACGCGTACTCGAACTTCGTTCGAAATTGCAGCAAAAATTATGAGCGCGGACACCTCAAGCATCGCTCCATCCACAAGTAGCGTTGTAAAAGGTGAATCGCTTAAGGATACAATTCTTACGCTTCGAGCAATGAGACCTGACGTGTTTGTCATCAGGCACCAAGCATCGGGGGCGCCCCACTTCGTCGCAAGCCTGATTCCAGAATCAGTAATTAACGCCGGCGACGGTATGCATGAGCATCCAACTCAGGGACTCCTCGATATGATGACAATCCTTGAGAAAAAAGGAAAGCTTGAAGGGCTAACTGTGGCAATAGTAGGCGATATTCTCCACAGCCGTGTTGCCAGGTCGAACATGTGGGGTCTTACCAAAATGGGAGCAAAAGTTCGATTCGTGGGACCTAAAACGCTTATCCCACCCGAAGCAGACCGCCTGCCAGTAGAAGTCTACACCAACATTGAAGAAGGTCTTAAAGATGTTGACGTAATTAATGTTCTACGCATCCAACTTGAGCGCATGAAGAAAGGCCTATTCCCAAGCCTTCGCGAATATACCCACTTTTTCGGAATTACGAAAAAGAGACTCAAACTAGCGAAGGACGATGTTATTGTCCTTCACCCAGGCCCCATGAATCGTGGTGTCGAAATTATGCCAGATGTTGCAGACTGCGAAATCTCAATGGTTACAACGCAAGTAACCAATGGGGTGGCAGTTAGGATGGCTCTGCTTTACTTACTTTTAGGAGGCACAGGCGATGCACTTGCTTCTTAAGGGCGGAAGGATTGTCGATCCTTCGCAAAATTTAGATACGATTGGAAATCTTTTAATTAAAAATGGAAAAATCGCAGGAATAGGTCAAGTTGAGTCAGGTGACCTCAAGCCTGAGCAAGTAGAAGATGTAACAGGCAAAGTTGTTGTTCCAGGGCTAATTGACATGCATGTCCACCTTCGCGAGCCAGGCTTTGAATACAAAGAAGATATTACCACCGGCTCCTACGCGGCAGCAGCAGGCGGTTTCACAGCAGTTGCTTGCATGCCAAATACCAATCCCGTCGCAGATACTCGCTCGGTAATTGAGTTTATACTGTGTAGGGCTGATGAGGTTGGTTTAGTAAAAGTTTATCCCATCGGCGCACTAACCAAGGAAATGAAAGGCGAAGAGATGGCAGAGATTGGCGATATGCTCGAGGGTGGTGCTGTAGCGTTTTCCGACGACGCTTTTCCGCTGCAAAACTCTGGCCTCATGCGACGAGTGATGGACTACTGTGCAATGCTTAACACTCCAGTGATTACTCACTGCGAAGATCTCTCCTTGAGCGACGAAGGCCTAATGAACGAAGGAATAACGTCAACAATACTTGGTCTCAAAGGTATTCCCAGCGAAGCGGAAGAAATAATGGTCGCTCGAAACATTATGCTCGCTCGCCTAACTAACTGCAAACTTCATATAGCACACGTAAGCACCAGAGGATCCGTCGAGCTAATTCGTCATGCAAAAGAGACTGGCATAAACATAACTTGTGAGACGTGCCCGCAATACTTTAGCTTGACCGAAGAAGCAGTTCGAAGATATGACACCAATGCAAAAATTAATCCGCCACTTAGAACAGCAGATGATGTTGCTGCCATTAAAGAAGGACTCGCCGATGGCACAATCGATGTCATTGCCACTGACCACGCTCCACACGCGATTGAGGAGAAGGAAACCGAATTTGCAATCGCGCCTAGCGGCATGGTCGGACTCGAAACAGCAGTTGGCTTAGTAATAACCGAACTAGTCAAACCCGGGGAACTTTCGCTTGCCAATGCGTTTATGAAAATGACTGCCGCACCTGCAAAAGTATTGGGATTAGACGCAGGAACGCTAGAAATCGGAAAACCGGCAAATATAACAGTCATAGACCCTGAGGTAGAATGGATTGTTGATCCTTCGAAATTCCACTCAAGATCTAAAAACACCCCGCTCAAGGGCAAGAAACTTGTAGGTTTACCAGTTCTAACAATCGTGGACGGTAAAATAATTGCCAGAAACCAAGAGGTGATAGCATGAGAAAAGTAAAGGTTGCGTTAGTTGGAGTAGGTAGTTGGGGCGGGACTCAAAGCCTGCCTGCCATTAGTGAAGCTGGCAACCTCGAACTAGTTACCTGGTTTGATGCAAACCCCGAAGTAATAGCAAAGTACACTAATGATATTCCAGTTCCTCCTGCTCGGTCGTTTGAAGAAATTCTAAACAACCCTGAAGTCGAAGGGATAATCCTTATAGTGCCAAATCATGTCCACCCAACGCTTGCCATTCAAGCGGCAAAACACGGAAAACACGTCTGGGTTGAAAAACCAATCGCAAATACAGTAGAAGAAGCCGACGCCATGATTAAAGCTTGCGAAGATGCTGGCGTAGTCCTCCAAGTTGGACACAGTCTTCGCAGAGCCCCAGGCATTCGCATAATAAAGAACGCCATTGAAGAAGGAAAAATTGGCGACTTAGCAATGATTGAAGCCCACCAATCACATCGAGGCGGATGGTCTTTAGTCCCTGGCGCATGGCGATGGTATGTAGACAAATGCCCAGGAGGCCCTCTGAACCTCCTTGGCATACACCAAATAGATATTTTCCACTATCTGGCTGGGCCAATTTCAGAAGTTATGGCAATGACAGCTAAGAAATTTCTTGAGTGCGAAACAGAAGAACTCACACAAGTTATTCTCCGCTTCAAAAGCGGTATTCTTGGTCAGATTGGAGACACTTACGTTACACCTCCCAAAACCCTTACCGCCGTCTATGGCACAAAGGGTTGGTTTGAGTTTGATTTCTGGCCCTATAAGCTTACGTATTACGATATAGATGGCAAGCCGGAAACGATGATGATTGAGCGAATAAACCTAATTGCTGACGAGTTCAAAGAGTTCGGCGAGTGCATCCAAACTGAAAAAAAACCAGAGACAGGCGGCCCGGAAGCACGTGCTGCCGTTGCCGTCATGCAGGCGGCGCTCGAATCAGCACGCACTGGGAAGATGGTCAAACTCTAGACCTTTCGTTTTTACAGTGAGGAGAATCAAATGAAAGCAATTCTAGTTCTTGAGGATGGTACCACATACGAAGGAGAATCAATTGGCGCCAAAGGAACAACGATAGGCGAGGTAGTATTCAGCACATGCATGACGGGGTATCAGGAAATGCTTACCGACCCGTCATACGCTGGTCAAATACTTACACTCACTTATCCTCTTATCGGCAACTATGGCGTAAATCATGATGATTTCGAATCCTCAACTATTCAAGTTGAAGGTTTTGTTGTTAAACATTTATGCGAACTTCCCAGCAATTGGCGCGCCGTCGGCACCCTCAATGACTTTCTTAAAGAACAAAATATAGTAGGCATTCAAGGAGTTGATACTCGTGCCCTAACTAGGCATCTCAGGATTCAAGGAGTTATGCTCGGCGGAATAACAACCGACTACACTCGGGAAGAAATGCTAAACAAAATCGCAAATGCTCCCGACTACGGCAAAATAGACTTTACTAAGCGTGTTACAACCAAATCACCTTATGTTTGGAAAAACCCTGTCGATTCTGTCAAGCCTGAGTTTGACGTTGCGCTTCTTGACTTTGGCGTTAAACGAAACATACTAAGAAGCTTATCCGCACTCAATTGCCGTGTTACAGTGTATCCGTGTAATACCGCCGCTGAACAAATACTGGATACCAATCCCGACGGCGTCATTCTGTCGCCGGGTCCTGGCGACCCAGCGCTTCTTTCCAAAGCAATTGAGAATGTAAAGAAACTCATTGGAAAGAAGCCGATAATGGGTGTCTGTCTTGGCAACCAGCTTCTTGGTTGGGCATTCGGAAGCACCACCTATAAGCTTAAATTTGGTCATCGAGGCGGAAACCATCCTGTAAAAGAACTTGCTACAGGCAAAGTATTCATCACCTCACAGAACCACGGCTATGCAGTAGACCCAGACGGCTTAAAGAACTCTGGAATGGAAGTCTCCCACATTAACCTAAACGACGGAACAGTTGAAGGTTTATGCCATAAAGAACTTCCAATATTTTCGATTCAATACCACCCAGAGGCTTCTCCGGGACCAATGGACAGCAAATACTTATTCCAGCGTTTTGTGGAAATGCTAAGAAATAATAAATGAATGCGAGGGAGTAGGAAACAGAATGCCACGAAAAAGCAATATTAAAAAGGTTATGGTGATTGGCAGTGGGCCGATAACCATTGGGCAAGCAGCAGAGTTCGACTACGCAGGCACGCAAGCATGTAAAGCCCTTCGCGAAGAAGGCTGCGAAGTTGTGCTAATGAATTCTAATCCAGCCACGATCATGACCGATACCACAATCGCAGACAAAGTTTATGTCGAACCTCTAAATGTTGAGTTTGCTGCCCGTGTAATTGCCCAGGAGCGGCCTGATGGCTTACTTCCAACTCTCGGAGGCCAAACAGGTCTAAACCTTGCTACTCAACTTTCCTCAAGCGGTATCTTGGATAAATATGGCGTAGAACTCCTCGGAACACCACTTGACGCTATTAAGAAAGCAGAAGACCGCGAATGTTTTCGCGAATTAATGCGCAGTATTGGTGAGCCAGTTCCAGAAAGCTGGATTATCGAAACTAAAGAAGAGTTAGAAGAAATCGCCGCTACTGCTTCCTATCCTTTGATTATTCGTCCAGCTTATACGCTTGGTGGCACAGGTGGCGGAGTAGCTTACAATCGAAGTGAACTAATGGAAATTGGCGAGCGCGGCATGAGCCTTTCTCTGCGTCACCAAATCCTCGTTGAGCGATGCCTCTTGGGATGGAAAGAAATCGAGTACGAAGTAATGCGCGACGGTGCAGACAACTGCATCACAATATGCAACATGGAAAACCTCGACCCAATGGGTATCCACACCGGCGACTCAATTGTTATAGCCCCCAGCCAAACTCTTTCGGATAAAGAGTACCAGCTCCTTCGAAATGCTTCTCTAAAGATTATCAGGGCGTTAGGCATAGAAGGCGGCTGCAACGTACAATTTGCTCTCGATCCAAAAAGCTTCAACTACTACGTGATTGAAGTCAATCCAAGAGTTAGCCGTTCATCAGCTCTCGCATCTAAAGCAACAGGTTACCCCATTGCTCGTGTGTCAGCCAAAATTGCCATTGGCTTGAGACTTGATGAAATTACTAACGCCGTAACCCAAAAAACAACCGCATGCTTTGAACCGGCACTTGACTATTGCGTGGTTAAAATCCCAAGATGGCCTTTTGATAAATTCAAAATTGAAAATCGAACCATCGGCACGCAAATGAAGGCAACTGGCGAAGTTATGGCAATAGACCGCTCGTTCGAAGCAGCACTGATGAAAGCAATTCGCTCAATGGAAGTTGGAGTGCATGGCCTTCGACACAAGAAAGCAAGTCAATTGTCCGACAAAGAACTTGAAGCGAAAATTAAGACGCCTAACGACGAACGCTTATTCGCCATTGCAGAAGCGATCCGAAGAGGCATGTCAACTAAAAAGATAGCAGAACTTTCAGCGATTGACATCTGGTTCCTTGAAGGCATTAACCGGCTGGTCGAAATGGAAAATCAAATACAAAAGGCAAGTTCAGCCTTCCATAATTTAGCATCCAAAGCTGCAATAAACTCGTGTGAAGGTTTACAAGCAACCCAGCTTCTACGAAAAGCCAAACAAATGGGCTTTTCCGACAAAGAAATCGGTACAATCATCGGAATGAAAGAAATGGCTGTGCGCGAACTTCGAAAGTCGCTTGGTATAAAGCCGGTTTACAAAATGGTAGATACATGTGCAGCTGAGTTCGAAGCCCAGACGCCATATTTCTATTCATCCTACGACGCAGAAGACGAAACCGAAAGCTTTGTACCCAAACTTCAAACAAAAGGTGAGGAATCTCAAGGGTGCTGTGAAAATAAGAAAAAAGTTATCGTTCTTGGCAGTGGCCCAATTAGAATTGGGCAGGGGATTGAATTTGACTATTGTAGCGTCCATTCTGTATGGGCACTAAGAGATGCCGGATATGAATCCATTATTATCAACAACAATCCAGAAACGGTATCAACCGATTTTGATACATCGGACAAACTTTATTTCGAACCACTCACAGTCGAGGACGTTCTAAATGTAATAGACATAGAAAAACCCGAAGGAATTGTTGTCCAGTTTGGGGGTCAGACTCCACTAAACATAGCATCGGATTTGGCGAAAGCAGGAGTAAAAATACTAGGCACCTCGCACGAGAGCATAGATTTGGCAGAGGACCGAGAGCGATTTGCAGAAATGATGCGAAAACTTTCAATTCCAATGCCAGAGCATGGCATGGCAAGTTCGCTAGATGAGGCTTTAGCAATCGCTGAAAGAATTGGCTATCCGCTAATGGTGCGTCCCTCATATGTTCTCGGCGGCAGAGGAATGGAAATTGTATATGACGAAGAAACTCTAGTAAAATACGTTAAAGCAGCCGTAGAGGTGTCTCCAGAACGCCCAATTCTTCTAGATAGATTTCTAGAAGATGCAATTGAGGCCGAAGCCGATGCTATTTCAGACGGCAAAGACGCGTTTGTGCCATCAATTATGGAACATATAGAACTTGCCGGCATTCACTCAGGCGACAGTGCCTGCGTCCTTCCTCCGCTAACAATCCCACAACATCATATTGACACCATCATAGAATACACAAAACGAATAGCTATTGAGCTAAATGTTGTTGGCTTGATGAATATTCAATATGCCATAGCAAACGACAAGGTTTACGTTCTAGAAGCAAACCCTCGTGCATCGAGAACGGTGCCGCTCGTCTCCAAAGTAACCGGCGTTTCTATGGCACGACTTGCCACTCAAGTAATCCTAGGCGCTAAACTAAGCGAACTAGATATGAAACCGAGACGGTATCCTCACTATGGAGTAAAAGAATCAGTCTTTCCATTTAATATGTTCCCTGAGGTTGATCCACTTCTTGGCCCCGAGATGCGGTCAACAGGCGAAGTATTAGGCATGGCAGACTGTTTTGGCCTTGCTTTTTACAAAGCCCAGGCAGCAGCTGGCTATGAGCTTCCAAAAGAAGGCACTGTATTGGTCACTGTCGCCAATCGTGATAAGCAAGCAGTCCTGCCAGCCGTTAAGAAGCTTTTTGAAATGGGATTTTCCATAATAGCAACTAGCGGGACAGCAAGATTTCTCGCGCAAAATGGCATTAACGTAACGGAAATAAAGAAACTTCATGAAGGACGGCCTAATATCGTTGACGTTATGCATAATGGTCAAATACGCCTATTAATAAACACACCTGCAGGCAAGGAAAGCTTTCATGACGACAGCTATATCCGAAAAGCAGCCATTAAGCTTAAAGTACCTTATGTTACCACAGCTGCAGCGGCAGTGGCAGCAGCTGAAGGAATTCAAGCAGCAAGAGAACGAACAAACGCAGTCAAATCGCTTCAAGAGTACCATAAAGAAGTCGAAATACTCAATTAACACTTTGGTTGGAGAATCGTGCATAAAAAGCAACTAAGAGGGGAATTTTAGAAACAAAGCAAGAAAAATACGTGAGCTGGATAAACATCTAAACCAGTCAATGCTTTTACAAACCTTCATTGAGAAGAATCTTGATGGCAGAACAATTTGCACACCATTCGTCAAATAAAGAAGAGGCCGATATCCCTGAGGGCAAACTATTCGAATGCCGCATAATTGACCAAGAAATGGTTTTGCCACATATACGAAGACTCGTCTTAGATGCCCCGGAACTATCGCAGAAATGCGTTCCTGGGCAGTTTGTGCACGTCCTATGCAACAAATTCCGACAATTTTATGATCCGCTTCTACGCCGGCCATTTAGCATACACTTTGCTGACCCCGAAGCCGGCCATGTTTCAATACTTTTTGACATTCGCGGACGAGGCACCAAAATGCTTGCAGATAAAACAATAGGGGATATGATTGATTTAATCGGCCCCCTTGGGCACGGATTCGCGATACCAGATTCTTGGAGCGGAAGTTTTCTCCTAGTCGGCGGCGGTATGGGAATAGCACCACTTTATTTTCTCCTCAGGGCATTAGAAAAACAATTTGGCAAAGAAAAAATTAAATTCCTTCTAGGTGCCAGAACATCAAATATGATCCTCTATCGAGAAGAATTTGAAAAATGCTGTGCAGAATATCTCGTTTCAACAGAAGATGGCTCTTATGGCTACCAAGGCATGGTTACCGACCTTCTGAAAGAACGCATTGAAACTCTTGATAATAAGCTCGGTTGTTTAGTATACGCATGTGGCCCAATGCAGATGCTCAAAGAAGTTGCAAAAATTTGCCACCACCACAACCTTAACTGTCAAATTTCCGTCGAGACAAAAATGGCATGTGGCGTTGGCGCTTGCATGAGCTGCGTGATAAAAGTTCATGACACCAATTTAGAATACAGATATGCTCGGGCATGTGTAGAAGGCCCAGTCTTCGATTCAAATAAAATAAAATGGGAGTAGTTCCCATGTCTACAACAAGTTCACTAGAGATAACTATTGCCGGAATCCATATGAAAAATCCAGTTATAGCTGCTTCCGGTACCTTCGGGTTTGGGAAAGAGTACAGCAGCTTAGTTGACCTTAACAAAATTGGCGCGATAATCACAAAAGGCACATCACTCGAACCCTGGGTAGGAAACCCTCCAGAACGAATCGCTGAAACAGCTGCAGGAATGCTCAATTCTATTGGTCTCCAAAATGATGGAGTTGAAAATTTAATAAACGAGAAGCTGCCTTGGCTCAGCCAATTCGATGTTCCTGTTATTGTTAACATCGTTGGACATACGATAGAGGAATACGCTGAGGTTGCACAACGACTGAGTGAAACCGACAGTGTTGCTGGCTTGGAAATTAACATCTCGTGTCCTAATGTAAAACACGGATGTATAGCATTCGGTGTTGACCCTCGAATGACGTTTGAAGTAGTAAATGCAGTCCGAAAAGCAACTCATCTCCCAATAATTCCAAAGCTTTCCCCAAACGTGACCGATATTGTTGCTATTGCACATGCGGCAGTTGATGCAGGAGCAGATGCAATTTCACTCATCAATACCTTAATAGGCACATCAATAAACGCAGAAACGCGTATGTTTCGATTAGCTAACATTACTGGCGGGCTCTCGGGTCCTGCAATAAAGCCAATTGCATTAAGAATGGTTTGGGAAGTAGCAAAGGCTGTTGATGTTCCTGTAATCGGAGTCGGAGGCATAATGACTGCCGAGGATGCAGTTGAATTCATGCTTGCTGGTGCAAGTGCAATACAAGTAGGAACAGCCAACTTTGTATATCCAAATGCCATGATTGAGATTATCGAAGGTCTCGAGGCATATCTCAGTCGCCATGGCTTTAGGCACATTTCTGAAATTGTAGGGATTGTGCAATCGCCACAATGCTAATGCTGCATGTCCATTAAGTCAAACTAACGCGAATAAAAACAAGCAAAAGGCTGGTAGAAATCACATGTCAATGAAAAACAAAATAATCCTCGCGCTGGATGTAAGCAGCGAGAGCGAGGCCGTAAACCTTGTTCGAGAATTAAACGACTATGTTGGCGCATTTAAAGTTGGCCTCGAACTTTTCAACTCTACAGGACCGCAGATTTTTGACTCGCTTCGAAAGGCTGGAGCGGAGAAAATATTTTACGATTGCAAGTTTCATGACATCCCAAACACAGTCGCTAGCGCAACAAGAGCTGCAGTTCGAATGGGCATTTGGATGCTCAACGTCCATGCCTCCGGTGGGTCGGCAATGATGCGTGCAGCAGTCGAAGCAGCGAAAGATGAAGCACATCGCCTTGGAGTCGAAGCTCCAATGATTATTGGCGTAACAGTACTTACAAGCATCAGCGCGCAAGTCCTCCACGAAGAATTATCCATTCCAATGCTTCTTGAAAACCATGTTACGCATTTAGCAGTTTTGGCCCAAAGCTCGGGTTTGGCAGGGGTTGTTGCATCACCTCACGAAATCATACCCGTAAAAGCTGCATGTGGGCCCGAATTCATCGTCGTGACGCCTGGCGTAAGACCAAAATGGGCAGCGGCTAATGATCAAGTTCGAATAATGACCCCTGGGGAAGCTTTAAAAAACGGTGCCGATTATCTTGTCATCGGCAGAGCAATTACCGCGGCAAAAGATAGACAAAAAGCAGCAGAACTCATACTTAGTGAGATTTCGCAACAATAAGCCTTGCTCAACGATATCAACTAACAAACGCTAGGCTTATTAACCCCTTGGCTTTTTTCCAAATCATCTAGATCGAACAAACATAGAAAAGCCTTCGTCTAAAAAGAAGGGCGTGAGTTCTCGCAGCTCAGTTTTGATGGGTTCGGGGGAACGCGAGACTTACGCCCTTTTTGTATGCTATTCTCAACTAAACAAAATATTAAAAGGAAAAGGGATGGGTAGGGGGCACGGCTACCCATCCCTACTTCACAGACCTGAGACCGACGGTTGCTTAGGGACAGGAGGGGATGGCCTCAGACCTGCACTTGGGTAACGCTTAACACAACCTCCTTTCAATACCTCACGATGCTGCTTGCCCGGAAATGCTAGGTGCATTAGTAAATTTGCCAGTCAACTACTCAGTCCAAAGCACGGATCTGAGTAACTCTGTCCAGTCGAACTTCCTCAGTGTCGCCGATTATATACGCTCCGTAGAGCGGGATGAACTGCAGGTCCTCAACCTGCAAGACTTTGCTATGTTCTTGGCCCAGACGGTCGGTCCAGCTTATCCAACAGTTTTTCCCAATGTATTGTTTGGCTTCAGGTATCGTCATTTTCGGTCCCTCCTCCTTGCAACCAGCTAAAAAGAAAACCAGGCTGCTGAAACCTCAGTCGCGCGCACTGCTATACTCAAATACACTTTTTGGTAGTGGCTCAGCGCGCCTATAATGCGACTGTCGTTTCGGCAGCCTGGCTGTCATACCAGTATTCAGCTTCCCTGCCGCACCCCCGCTATCAACTTCTTTCGGGAGACCTTCGGCTATCTACCGCTGCCTACTGGGTTAGATCCATGGCTTTGCGTCTCACCCTTTCGAGTGATTTGCCTTTGTCGTCCGCGACGCTATTCACTTTTTGCTTACACTGAGATTATGCCATGCCACCCAAAAACTCGTGCTGTAAGGATTGCTAGTTTTATATGAGACGGTAATGTTTTAAACCAAAGCAAATGCGGGCAAAAATCAAAAGATGAAGGAAATCGTGCTATTTGCTTCATCATAAAGGAGGTACTTGCAATGGAAGAACAAAAGCAGGAAAACCTGCCTAGCGAAGAAGCAGGAAGAAAAGGGGGAGCAGCTGCCATGGCAGCTGCCGTTCCCACAGTAGGAACACGCGCTGAAGCAATCGCATGGACTCGTGACCGAGTGCGTTGGGGCCCAGTTTGGGCGGGATTTCTCGTAGCGCTTGCAGCTCAGGTTGTTCTTGGCGCATGCGGTCTTGCTGTTGCCCTTAGTCTATACAGCCCCGCTGCTCCGGATTTCGCAACCCGCTTCAGTAATTTCATAGGAATATGGTCTGGCATCAGCATGTTGGTTGTGCTATTTGTTGGCGGATATATTGCCGGACGAATGGCGGCTGTGGCTGGCATGAAAAATGGCCTCACGCAGGGAACCATGGTCTGGGCGCTGGCGCTTATGGGCGGAACAGTACTTAGTGCATTTGGCATTAGCTGGCTGTTGGGAGCAACCCAGAATATGTTAACAGCTCTTTCGCAACTAAATGTCGCCGAAGCTAGAACTGCGCTCAGTACCGCCAGAAATGGGGCCATTTATTTTGTCATTAGCTCAATTTTAGCATGGGCCGCAGCAGCGGGCGGTGGAATACTCGGAGCTTCTGTGCGGGAGGAAGAGATTGAAAAAATGGCCTAACGATCAAACTGCTTCCAATGATAACGCCCGAAGGTATATTTATGATTACTTGCACCTTTCGGCGCCCAACCAACCTGCATGAATATACCTTCGGGCTTCTTCCCAATCTTCTTCGCCGAATTCAAATTGGCCTGTCATATAATCTTGGTAAATTTCTCTTTCAATCTCAGGCCATGGATGAACAGGGTGTTTCTTGCGCATCATGAACCCATATTTGTAGTACTCAACCGCTTTTGTAGGTTCAGGCGGATGTCCTTCTTCTATCAACCTTTCCAAATCAGGTTGAGCTGCCTGCCAATCATCATCCCACGATGGGTCCCATTCAAGAACGTGTCGTTCCACAAGTGTGTTCCTTTCGGGCTAAATAGATATGAGCTAGTATGATTTTCCAAACTATCAAAGCGTATAAACTTAGAAATCAAATTGGTCTACATTCTCTTTAGTAATAACAACACCTGGCATTATAATAACACCGTCTTTGCTTACTTTTAGCTTTCCGATGCCCGGTACAGTCATCCCATCAACTGGTTTCTTTCCGTCTAGATAGTCGTTGACAAGCTTAGTAGCGAGATATGTGAGCTTTGCAGGGTCCCAAAGTATCAAACCATTAACAATGCCCTTCTTAATGTAATCGCGATTCTCGCTTGGCAAAGAAAGCCCCCATACTTTAACCTTACCTTCCTTTCCGGTTTGGATAAGCGCACGTGCCACACCGGGCACACCAGGGGAATTCACACATGCAAATGCGGCAAGATCTGGATGCCGTTGGAGCATGGTTACCGCTGCTGTAATAGCTTGCTGTTGGTCGTCATTATTGTATAAATAGGGTGTAACAATTTTAATACCTGGGTACTTTTTTGCACCCTCTTCGACACCTTTGATATGCAAATTTAGGTTGAGCGCATTTGGACCGCCAGACATTATGGCAACTTTACCCTTCCCGCCAATGTCTTTTGCAATTCGATCTATAATATCGCGCCCGATGCCAACATCGTCGGCTGCTGCAACATAAAAAATGCGCTTGCTCGCGGGTGCGTCTGAATCCCAAGTAAACACCTTGATTCCCATTTTTGTAGCTTTTTCAATAACAGGAATTATCGCTTTGTCATCATTAGGTGACACTACAATTGCATCCACGCCAGCTGAGATTTGATCTTCAATGATATTAATTTGTTTTATTATGTCAGCAGCTCCAGGAGGCCCAAGAAAACTTGCCTCTATGCCAAGTTCCTCCGCAGCTTTCTTCATTCCCCGCTCACAAGCATTCGTATAAGGTATACCAACGAGCTTCATTACGAACACAATCTTGCGCTTGCGTGTCTCTTGTTTAGCCGCTTGCGGTTTCTTCGGTTTTATGGGTGCAGTGGGTTTTTGTGAACAACTTGTTGCGTAAAAAATTATTGTTGCTGTTAGCAGTATTGATGCGACCCAGCAAAAAAGTCGATTCTTAATTTTCATGTCCAACGTTGGTTGTTCCTCCTCTCAAAATTGCAACTTCAGCCTTTCACGCAATGCATTTCTTAGATTATCAGCTAGAACAGCTAGTATTAGAACTACACCAAGAAATAATCCCTGCCAAATATCCGGGACTCCTATAAGATTCAAGCCATTTCTTAAGATTGCCATTACCCCAACACCTATTATTGTACCTGTTATGTTTCCTTCGCCACCTCTGAGGCTACTTCCTCCCATTACAACTGCGGTGATTGCCTCAAATTCAAAATTGGCACCGGCGTCGGGCACTGAGGATACCAGCCTTGCAGCCATCATTACGCCTCCCAATCCACACAGCAAACCGGTAAATGAGTAGGCGAATAACTTTATTCTAAAAACGTTTATTCCAGAAAGTCTCGACGCCTCCTCGCTTGCACCAACCGCATATATTCCTCTTCCTAGCGCTGTCCTTCTGAGCAAGAGTACGCCAAGCATTACTAATATAAGAGCAATAAACACAGGCAGTGGAATATACCCTATCCATGGAATTGGACCAATCGCTTTCTGCCCTAGCGCAGCAAAAGCATCCGGAAACCCCGAAATTGAACTTCCCCGAGTCAGAACATATGCAAGCCCTCGCGCTGCGCTCATCATAGCAAGCGTGACAACAATTGGCTGTAATTTTGCTTTCGTAATGAAAAGGCCGTTGATTAATCCACATCCCAACCCAGCAAAAACGGCTATAACGCATGAAACCCAAATGTTCAAGCCTAAAATTGAACTAAGAACGCCAACCAGCACAGAGGACAATCCAACTACTGAGCCAACGGATATATCAATTCCGCCGGTTATTATAACCATCGTCAACCCGACGGATACCACTGCCAGCTCCGAATATTGGCGCGCAACGTTGAATAGGTTGTCCGGAGCTGCAAAACGTTCGGTTTGCATCGTGAAAAATGCAAATACAACCACAAAAAGGATAAAGACTGCTAATTCTTTCGACCTAAGGATTGAACTCATTGTTTTGTCAGGTATCGGAATTTATCGAGCAACACAGCTGCAAGAATTACTCCGCCCAAGATTAACTTATGCCAATAGATTGAGGCGTCTAACAAGATAAGCGCACTGTATAAAACAGACATGATGGCAGCACCAAGGACCGAGCCAATGACTGAACCTTGCCCGCCTGATATGCTTGTTCCGCCAATAACCACGGCAGCGATTACATTTAACTCATATCCCAATGCCATATTCGCTTGAGCTGAATTTGCTGAAGACGCCATTACTAAACCTGCGACCGTCGCAAGAAAGCCGTTCAACATATAAACCAGTAGCTTTACTTTGCGCACGCTTATTCCCGACAGATGCACAGCATTCTCATTGCCGCCGATGGCTTGGATATACCTGCCTAACCTACACTTCCATAAAAAAAGTGACGTAATAGTAGCAATTAAGAAGAGGATAAAAGCAGGTGTTATCTTGCTACCTATAAAAGCCATTCCAGCCGGCAGCGGGCCAATCCACTTTGCTTGGGTGAATAAAGTTACAGCCGCTCGGTATATTGCCATAGTACCAAGCGTCGTTATGATTGGTGGTATTCGCAAAAAAGTAATGAGTAAGCCGTTCAACGCACCGCACGCGGTTCCTATTCCTAACCCAGCCAATATTGCTATCAGTAGGTTTGACCCATTAACCGCAAGGATTGCAATTACAGAAGCTGAGAGCGCTAGTACTGAAGCAACCGACAAATCAATTCCGCCCGTGAGAATGACGGCAGTCATTCCAACTGCCATAATCCCTACTATGCTTGTTTCCCTAGCGATACTGAGTAGATTCGCATGTTCACCAAAGTTCGGAGCCTTGTTCCAAAGGAATACAACCGCCAAGAGCAAGAAAACTAGGGCAGGTAGCTCCCGAATCTGCATGATTCGCCCAAGATTGTAACGGAATGGCTTTTTCATAAAAATAAACGTTCAAAACAACCAGGCTTATATTTAGGTAAGACAAGAAAAATCTTATCAGGTTCACTGCCCAAGCGCAAGAACTTTATAGCACTGTTATATAAACCTTTTGTCCTATCCAGCGAGCACAAGTGGGTAGCTAACGTACAGAGGGAATTCAAATTCAGTACTGCTTTGATTAGGTATTTTGCACCGAGTGATGGCTTATTATATTTATGTTGCAAATGCATCACCACGGCGAACTCAAATTTCACTATTATCCGATGCCTCTTTTGGGTAAATAAACTTAGTAATTACCCAAAGTCTACTATAACTTGCACATCCAATGGTCAATTTATAGCATAAAACATAAAAATCGCCTTGGCCCTGAAAATTGCCAAGGATTCTTGTTAATCTTCGATTACGTTGCCTTCGGCAAAAGCATTAGAGGAGGGGTATGCCTAAATGAGAATGACCAGAGATGCTTACGCAAGGGAGGTATGGAAAGTCGTCGAGGCGTTTCATCAGGGCCAAAAAATCATACCATGTCCTCACGAAAACTGTGATAAGCAGCTTGAAATATCTCAGCCAAGCCTTAAAACAGGTACAGCCCTAATTTGTAGCAAGCATGGAATAATCTTCCGAGAATAGGCAACAGAAAAGGGAGGCTGTTTTGCCTCCCAAATATTGCCTGCGCCACATGCCGTGTAAGCCTGCTAAATATTAAGGTGACACGGCATCCCGAAGCTTTTTTCCTGGTCTGAAAACAGGGCTAGCGCTAGGTGGGATTTTAATTTGTTCGCCTGTTCTTGGATTGCGCCCAGTCCTTTCTCCACGCGTGCGCACATCAAATGTGCCGAACCCAACCAGCGAAACCTCTTCCTTTTTACTCAACGCTTCGGTGATGGCGTCGAGGGTAGCATTCACTACCTTTTCAACATCAACTTTCTTCATGCCGGTCTTTTCAGCAACCGCGTTTATTAAATCAGGTTTATTCAAGTAAGTCACCCCCTTTCATACCAAGAGTTGCCTTGAATCGAAAGCCGCTTTGTGAGATTTGGTTTGCCTGCAGAAACGATAGGTTGGCAATAATTCTACTTACTTTTACCCAAAAAACCGAGAAATTCACAGAATATTTGCTATTTTTCGTAAAATAATAAGCAACAGAAAGGCGAATATTAGTTATAATCGAAAAGAAAGCATGCAAATCGGAGGTAGAACTTAGAATGAACTTAACCTTTCAGACCGCAAAGAAAATAATCTTTGGCGCTGGTTGTATTCGAGACATAGGCACAGAAGCTGCATCTCTAGGTAAAAATGCATTTCTTATTACCGGTAAAACGTTCCTGCGGCGAACAGGTTGGCTCGACAAAGTCTTAAAACTTCTGGCGGAATCAAAAATAAAGGTAAACATTTTTGAGCATGTTCCGCCAGAGCCCACAATTTCTAATGCTCAATGGGCACTAGATTCTTTCAAACAGAGTACATCGGATATAGTAATAGGCATCGGTGGTGGAAGTGCTCTCGATGTGGCAAAAACAGTAGCTGTCATTGGTCGCCAACCAGGAACGATTTATGAATACTTTCATGGACGCGAGGTAGAACAAAAGGGGACACCATTCATAGCGATACCAACCACCGCCGGGAGTGGTTCAGAAGTCACTCCAAATTCGGTATTGATAGACGAAACCGAACGAATCAAAGCAAGCATACGAACCCCCTTGATGCTTCCAGATGTTGCAATCGTTGATCCCGAATTTACGTTATCCTTATCCAAAGAATCTACGGCATATTCAGGCATGGATGCTCTTTCGCAAGCAATCGAAGCCTATGTATCAAAAGGCGCAAATCCAATAACCGACGCCTTAGCAAAAAGTGCTGCAGTTCGCTTATTAACCAACCTACCCAAAGCCTACCACAATGGAACGGATATTGAAGCAAGGACAGAAGTCGCGTTGGGAAGTCTCATGGGAGGCATTGCATTTGCCAACGCCAGGCTTGGTCTTGTTCATGGGTTAGCACATCCGATTGGTGTCATAACGGGCCTCGCGCATGGCTTAATATGTGCCCTCCTGCTTCCATTTGTAATGCGTTTTAACCTAGAAACATCAACAATAAAATACGCTGAGCTTGCGCGTGCTGCTGGAATTTCAAGCAATTCTGATGACAACAAAGCCGCCGAGGCTTTAATTAATCATTTGGAACGCTTGAATTCGGAAATGGATATTGAAAAACAGCTAACAAAACTCGTACTTGACCGCCATTACTGGCCCCAAATAATCTCGCAAACCCTTGCATCGGGCTCGGCAAAGAGCAATCCGCGCCAGGCGACAGCGGAAAGTGTCGAGCAAATTCTAGAAACAATTTCGAGTCATAATCTATCTCCGAGTTAAACGAAATTGCGTCTTCTCGAATGCTGTTTACAGAACAACAATCATGATTTCTTAAAAGCGTATTAGAATAAAGGCAAACTTGACCGGGCAGGGTTTCGATGATAAAATCTCATAGCCAGACATCACGGCTTCAAGGCACAAAGGAGTTGCCATGAATCCTGAACTTATGACTTGCCAGCGATTGACCGCCGGGATTCTTTACCCACCGCTTCAAATCCAAATGGTGGACCTCAATCGCCTGTATGCTGTCATCACGGAAAGATATCAATATCATAATTTAACACATCTGCCAGACGGGGTTCGCATGGCTAATCCGACTGGCGACTGTTTCATCCAAACAACTAGAATTCAGGTGAACGAAGCAGTCGTTCACTTTCAGGCAAGCAAAGAGAAATGTCTCGATATATTCCAAATAGTCAGCGAGCGGCTGAATATACAGAAATATTTAACCTTCGGAATTAAACTTACTGCACTGCTTCCGCTTTCCAAGCCGGATGCTGCTCCCCAATTTACCGAAGCTCACCTTCTAGCAATAAGACCTGACCAGTGGGCTTTGCTTGGACCAGGCCGCAAAGGCGCGGGGCTGAGAGTTGTGCTACATCAAGACGGCATCCACGACTTACGAATTGAGCCATTTTTCAATGATACCTCTCAACTTTACATCGAACTAGATGTCCAACACCCCGAGCCTTTCGATTCGTTAGAAGGTATCGAAGAAAAGATGGATTCTGCGTACAACTACCTCTTTGGCAATTTGAAAGATTTCCTCGCTTCGTTTTAGAACGCCGCGATTCACCCTTACTTTAATCTTTAGTATTAACAATTCCCTATATCATGCCAATAATTAACTTGATAAACGCTTAAAAGGTGCAAAATTGGACGCATCAAAAGAAACCTTGGAAAAACTATTAAAGAAACAGCACGCCGCTCACCACAAACAAGCCCAACTATGGTGGCTTGCGATAATAGTTATTATTGTTTTAACTTTGTGCATGGTGCTGATGGATATCTCATCAGCCATTCTCCAACACACTAAATACATCAGATACTCCAATTTCTTTATAGAAAACCGCATTTTGCGGATTGGCCTGGTGTCTGCAATCCTCCTACTTTGTATTTATTTCTTCGACTCTTCAAGTAGGGCGAGGAAGACAAGTCTTCAGCTAACCAAAGAACTGGCTGAGAAAAATCAGATAATAGAACAGCGAAACAGAGAATTATTAAAGCTTAAAGAGATTTCAGACCGACTAGTTGGCAATCTGGATATGCAAGAAGGCTTGGATATGCTCCTGAGCATGGCACTAGAGATAACAGGTGCAGAGACTGCCTCAATTCTCTTGATGGACCAAGAATTGGGCTTACTTGATTATATGTCCGCAAGAACAGTATCTGTCAATGGAACTTGCACAGATTTATCGCATATAAAACGCGGCCTTGCAGAATGGGTTGCAAAAAACAGTAAGCCAATACTGGTCAACTCGGAATCAGACGAACCTGAAATTTCGGCGTTACTTGGCACGCGGGGCGTCGCACCCACTATGATTGCACCAATTGTTGTTGGTGGGAAAACGCTTGGTGTCCTCTCAATTGTGCGTGGAAAGACAAATGAACCCTTTAATCAAAATGACATTCAAGCAATTTGTGAATTAACTGATCGTGCTGGATTGGCAATTGAGAAGATGCATTTGTACAGAAAGCTTCGCGAGCAAGTGGTTTGCTTGCGCTCAGCCTTAAGGGATTTAAAGCGCGCCCAGGCAGGTCTAATTCAAAGTGAGAAGCTAGCGTCCATAGGGCAACTAGTTGCCGGCATGGCACACGAGATAAATAACCCCTTATTGGTGATTCTTGGTCGTGCTGAGATGCTTTTAGTTGATATGGATCCTGATAATCCTACTGCAAAAGACCTTGAAATAATAAAATCCGAAACACAGAGAATAGCAAATCTGGTGCGAAATTTACTTGGGTTCTCACGCACCAACCATCCTGGTATGCTAAATCCTGTTAACATAAATGAACTGATAGAACGCACGCTAGAGCTTGTGCAAACACAAGGTAGTATTACCATAGTAAAACGACTCACCGAAGATCTCCCTATGATTTATGCCGATGCAAGCGAAATTCAGCAAATTTACATGAATATCGCTATTAACGCTGTTCAGGCAATGAAAGAAAAAGGAGGCAAGTTGATTGTAGAGACTTCGCAGGATGATGCAGGCTTTGTCGTTGCAAAGTTTGCTGACACTGGCCCTGGGATAAAACCCGAGCACCTAAGCAAAATATTTGACCCCTTCTTTACGACAAAACCTGAATTTGAGGGTACCGGACTTGGCCTCTCTGTAAGCAAAAGCCTTGCTGAGAAATATGGCGGCAAAATCGAAGTTGAGACACGCGTCAAGCAAGGTGCAACATTTATTGTAAAACTACCTGCAATACAAGAACCACTTCAAGAACTTCCCAAAGTTGCTTGAAAAAGTCATTACTTAAAGCTTGGTAGAATGATACCTCTCATAATAACATTTTGTGCGAAGACGAAGACTGTTAGTGTTGGTATGGCTGCTATTGTCAATGCAGCCATAGTTATATACTTCGGGGCCGTAATCTGAAGCTCATACAACCAAACCATCATCGTCCACATTTTTGGGTTTTGGCAAACCAGAAACGCAAACATAAACGCTCCATACGCCGCCGTAAATGAACTGAGTGCAATCACTGCAAAAATAGGCTTAGATAGCGGAATTGTGATTTGCCAAAACATCCGTGCTTCGGATGCTCCATCGATGATTCCAGCTTCATAAAGTTCCTTCGGGAGGCTATCAAAGAAACCTTTAAGTAGGAAAATCGAAAACCCACCAGCCATTCCGGGAAGAATCAGTGCCCAAAAAGTGTTAAGCATATGGAGCTTCTTTAGGAGCAAGAAATTCGGAATCAATGTTACTTCCGCAGGAAATGCCATTGTGGCTAACAAAAAGAGCAACACCTTATACGAATAGCGAAGGTTATACCGCGAAAGAGAATAAGCGCACAGCGGGTTAACAATTAAATGGGTTAAAATAGCGGCCAGACAAAAGACAAAAGTGTTGAATACTGCCCTTCCGTGAAGAAGTATGTAGTTCAAAACCATTGCATAATTGCGAATTATAAAGTGCTTCCTCAATTCCCTATGGTGTGTAAGTACATAATGCCAGTCGGCAAGGTGCTGGGGCGGAGATACGTCTAGAAGAGAAGCATACTTTGTTCCGTAGGCTCTATTGATTGCATCAAAGCTGCCGTATTTTTTGAAAAGATATTGCCTGTATAGGTTTTCTGAGTTTACAGCTTTTATTGCAGTGACTGGAACAACTTTCGAAATAAAATCCATCCAGTCAACAAGCGGTGTTCCCTCAGCTGGCGCCTCCTCTGGTAAGACAATCTGGTTAAATGATGAGTAATTTGTACCGTAGATTCTATTTACTTCTTCGATATTTCCCCCATAACGGTTTTGAAGAAACTTCTGATAAGCCGGCAATGCCTTTGAGTTTAGAACCATATAACGGAACGGAAGCATAGTTCGTGCGAACTCTTCCCAGTCGGCTCTTTGCCTAGGGTCAGCGGGAAGGGTAGGGGAAAGGTGAACTTCCATAAATGATTTGTAATTAGTACCGTAGGCTTTGTTTAGTTTGGATATATCGCCATCGTATTTGTTCTCCTTTAAGAATGTCCAAAACAGTGGATCGATGCAAATTACCCGCCGAAATTCCGATGGCAATGATGCTTTGAACTTCAGCCACTCTTGCATTTTTGGGGTTTTCTCTGGCTGCCACTCACGGCTTTCCGTGCGCTCGAAAGGTGTAAAAACGGTCTCGAAGCTTTCATTTTCCTCGCGATAAAGCTTGTTGAGAGCATTAATGTCGTTATTAAATCGCTTTCGAAGCCAAGCCCGATATTCGTTTAGCAAACGGCTTGGAGCATTACTTATGACGCCATAATTTGCTTGCATATACTTAAGCGGAATTGTCCGACTAAAATCCTCCCAGTCCTTTACCATTCTCTTTTGATTTGTCGTGAGAGGTGTTTTCTGGGGTGGAGCAATGTCCTCCATTTTTGCAAAGTCGGTACGGTAATAGCCATTGATTGCGTCCATATCGGCAGCATACTTTATCTCGGCAAATTTGGCGAAAAGAATCGAATCGTCATACCAGTATTTAGGTATTACGCTGTAGCTGTTAACATCAACACCGCTTTTTGTGGAGGTTGCCAACATAATGAGGAAGGGATAGACCATCGTTATTGCCCCCAAAGTTAGGACAATATATAATCCCGCGATGAGCAAGCGCATTGACCACGAACGTCTGCCAACAGTTGGGATAATTGACATCTATTCTTCCCTCCCTGCTGCGGAAAAGCGGACGTTTCTCAATATGCGTAGCTGATACATTGTGAAGGCTATCAGCATACTTCCCATCATCCAAGCGGCGGCTGTAGCATATCCGAATCTTAAATACATAAATGCGTTGTACCATATTTCGAGGCCAATAGTGTGAGTTGCATTTAGAGGGCCGCCACCCGTCATTACAAAGATGTTCTCCATTGCCTTAAACGAACCTATGAATGCTCCAACGAAATTGATAATTATAAGAGGCTTTAGGGTTGGCAACGTTATGCGCCATATCTTGCTCCATACGCCAGCACCGTCAATATCCGCTGCCTCGTACATTTCATCAGGAATGCTCTTCATTGCAGCTAGATAAATAATACTTCCAGGTCCAGCACCCGCCCATATGCCTGGAAGTATGACGCAAAGCATAGCCAGTTTTGGATCGCCTAGCCATTTAAGAGGCAAATTAAATTTGAGGATTTCTGGGTTGATTCTTAATGTGTTCGCAAGAGCTTCTGCAGCTTGATTGTAAAATCCTAAAAGTGTATTGAAAAGTCCTTGGGGCGTGGGGTCATAGAACCACATCCAAAGAAACATAATTACAAGACCACTTGTTACTGCAGGTAGGTAGTAGAGAGTTCTAAAAAGCATCTTGCCACGTGGAACTTCATGAAGCATTAATGCTAGGAAAATTGGTACACAGAAGCCAAGGCTTAGGTTCATCCCCGCATATAATAAACTGTTTAAGATACCCCGCCAGAAAGTTTCTGTTGTGAACACTTCAATAAAATTGTCCAAACCAACCCATCTGCTGTTGCCAATAATTCGGTAATCCTGGAATGCCATAATCATTCCACGAACAAGCGGGTAGTATGCCCAAACAAGTATTGAAAGCACTGCCGGAAGCATGAAAATCCAAGCGACCACATGAACCATCTTGCTACCGCGCACGACCCTCGTGTCTGCAGTTTCATCAGCATGCGCCTTTGCCAACTTTCTAACCTGCGTTGCACCAACTGAGCAAATGAGCGCTAGGAGCGTCGCAAATATAACACGAGCCGTCTTTCTTCTTCTTTCTTGGACCCTAGGGTCTACATAGCCAAGCATTTTGCGGTCAATATTGCGAGCGGCTTCATCCAGAATTTGTTTAGGGTCTTTGTCAGGACGAAGGACGGCTTCCTGCAGGGGATAATCAAGCTCAATATAAATCATCTCGCAATTTTTGCCATGAGGCTCGGGCCGACCATATTTAAAAGCTTCCCTGTTAGCTTCGATCCAACTCTTTGGAATTCCGCGGAGGTATTCGACATAGCCATACTTCTCGAGCATAACGGGGTTAACCATTTTTCCCAACCCCGACTCTACGTACGCCTTTGTTCGCACCCTGTCGGCTTCTTCGCTGCCCATGAACTTGATGTATTCCCAAGCAGCATCTCGAACACGCTTGTCTTTTATTGTGGCATTGATTCCCCACATACCGGCGTTGATTTCATTCGCATGCCCCGCCGGGCCCGCTGGGAGCGGCGCAATTCCTATCAAGCTCGGATTGATGTTCGAACGGTTGGTTACAAGATCGGTGGAATATGCAAACCACTGAGCTATTTTCCCTTGTTCAATATCCTGTGCGTAGGTGGCTGTCCTAGTTGCAACTCCAATCATTTCGCGGCCATTTCGCTTCCATTTTCCAATCATTAGCTTTTTGTAAAAATTAAGCGCTTTCACACCTGCCGGCGAATTAAAGACGCAATGCCACTCGCCTTTTTCATCTTGAGCAACAATATCGCCACCAGCTTGCCATAGAAAATTAATCCAATGGAAAGCCGTACTACTTGGCCCTGACGAGAACGCAAAACCCCATTGACCTTTTTCAGGGATAGTTAGCTTCTTGCAATACTCATAGAATTCATCCCAAGTTTTGGGAGGTTTGTTTGGATCAAGGCCGGCAGCTTTGTAAAGGTCTTTACGATAATATAAGGCTTGTACGCATTGAAACCACGGAATCGAATATACCTTGCCATCTACAGTTATGACTTTTCGGATTTCTGGATGAATTTTCTTTAATATTTCGGGGTCTTTTTCGATGTACTCATTGAGGGGATAGAGAAACCCCTGGTTTATAAAATTGTGAAGCTTTCGAAAATTGACATAGAAGACGTCAGGGGCAGTACCGCCTGCCATTGCCATGAGTAAGCCACTCTCTGCTGCTCTTCCTTGCACCTGCAAGCCGCTTGCGCTAATGATTTTTATGTTCGGGTGTAATTCCTGAAACCGCTCAAAAACTGCGCGATTTGCACGCCGCCAAGGGTCGGTAGCGTCTTTAGGAGGAATACCCCAATCTCCACCCCATAAGCGAAGCTCAACAATATCTCCTTTAGCGGACTTGTTAGTGTCCGTATCGGCCAAAATAAGCCCTGAGCCGCAGGAGATTAACATACAAGCAAACAGCAAGCGCAGTATATGCTTTTGGATCTTGAACAAGCAGACCTCCGTGGTGATATTACGAAGATGTCCTAAGAAGAACAAACTATACAGGAAGTATAACAAAGCTTACATGCGATGTCAACTCAATTGAAAAATAAACATATACATGAGTGGTAGTGGAGCTCTCTCAAAACATATACTACGTTCTTTAATGGAGGCTAGTTGTTAGGTTAAGAAATATAAACTCTTTTTCCATTTCCTCTAACTTTTTGAAGTAATTCTAGATCGGTAGTAATCAAGGATGACAGCCAATACTATCACAAAGCCTGTAATCATTCGCTTTGTTGCTTCTTCTGTGCCAATCTGTGAAAGTCCGCTGCTCAGTATTGCCATAAACAACACACCCAACATAGAGTTTATTACCGAACCACGGCCTCCCATTAGGCTAGTTCCGCCGATTACTACTGCCGCTATTGCTTCTAATTCGAAACCTGTGCCAGCGTTGGGATTTGCCGAAGCCATGCGAGCGGTGTTCACCACCGCGGCCATTGCGCAAAGTAAGCCTGAAAGCGCATACACTGAGACTTTTATCCTTGACGTATTAATTCCCGATAAATATGCCGTTTGCTCATTTGCTCCAATGGCAATTAAGTACCTCCCAAAAGTACACCGCGACAAAATCAATTGGCCCAAGACTACTGCGGCAATTGCAATAATAAAAAGCACAGAAATATTTGCAACCCCTAACCCTGCAATTTTGCTAATCTTGGAACCCAAATAGATTGTGCGAGTCTCGGTAAGAAGGAAAGTTGCGCCACGGGCAACTTCAAGCATTCCCAAGGTAACAATGAAGGGTGGTAAAGCCCACCTTACAATTACTAGACCATTGATCATCCCGCAAAATAGTCCCGTGGCAATGCAAGCTAGAATTGCTATCGGAAGAGGTAAACCAATGCGGTCAATGCTGAGTCCCAATACTGCACCAGAAAGCCCCACAAGCGAACCAACCGAGAGATCAATCCCCGCAGTAATCAATACAAGCGTCATTCCAACAGCAACCAATAGCGCAGCAGGAATTTGATTGGCAATTGCAGTAAAGTTCGTGGCTGTCAAAAAGTTTGGACTTCTAATGCTGAAGTAGACTACAAGGGCGACTAAGATGGTGCCTAAACCTACTATATCTTTCAGCCACTTAAGGGTTGACGGCGTTGCCTTTTTCATATTTTCTCTGACAGCGATTTAATGTTCTTGAGTTTTCGCAGTGCTAATTTTCTACTTTAGTTATTAAATCTACCGGAGTTTCTTTATCCTTTGGTGCAGTCTTGCATCGAAGCATTTCTAGAGCATATTCAATGCCATAAACGGCAAGTTGATCAGCATGCTGGTCAGCCGTGGCAAGCAACTTACCTTCCTTAAGGAGCTCTTGTGCCGCGCTGATATTATCATAGCCAACCACTAAAATCTTTCCAGACTTTCCCGCCTCTTCGACGGCTTTTACCGCTCCAATAGCCATACTGTCATTCCCGCAAAGGAGCGCCTTGATATCCGGATGTGCAGTAATAATACTGCGTGCGAGTGCGTTCGCTTTATCGGTTTCCCAATACGCCGTTTGGGAGGTAACAACCCGGATTCCAGCGGCTTTCATAGCATCTTGGAACCCCAATTTTCGCTGTTCGCCATTATATGCGTTCGGCGCTCCCTCTAATATCGCAACCTTATCGCCAGGCTTCAATAACTTAGCTACCACTTCACCAACCGCTCGCGCACCTTTGCGGTTGTCCGGACCAACAAAGGGTGCCTTGAGCCCTGCTTCTTTGAGAGCAGAGCTATCAAATCGGTTATCTATATTCACGACAACAATGCCTGCATCAGCGGCTCTTTTGCATACCGAAACCAAGGCTTTTGAATCAGCAGGCGCAATTACAATCGCGTCAACACCCTGGGCAATCATTTGCTCGACAAGCTCAACTTGCTTATTTACATCTAATTCATCCTTGATTCCGTTTACAATTAGTTCATATTCGGATGCATGCTCTTTATGATGCTTTTCCGCACCCTCTGCCATAGTCTTAAAAAATTCATTGGCAAGTGATTTCATTATCAACGCAATTCTCGGCTTTTCAGCCTGCTTTTTGCCGCAACTAGCGATACCGACAACTGAAATACAAATAACCAAGAATATGACAATCCTTCTTAATATCATATCTGCCTCCAAAA
Source organism: Armatimonadota bacterium (assembly GCA_029907255.1). Lineage (NCBI taxonomy): Bacteria > Bacillati > Armatimonadota > Armatimonadota bacterium. Next base: position 34,641 of record JARYMF010000011.1, on the reverse strand, counting down.
GTAATACGTTCTAATGACCTTTTACACCATAATAAGCAAAATAACCTTCAGCTTTGAAGGTATTAATGACAACCTAACGAAAAGAAAATTGGTGGTGCATATGGTTGAAAAATCGAAAAACCTACCAAGCAGAAAGCCTAATATTGTTTTAATCTTAGCAGATGATATGGGGTTTTCCGATGTTGGCTGCTATGGCGGTGAAATTTCCACCCCTAACATAAATCGGCTAGCCGAGAATGGTATCAAGTTCACTCAGTTTTATAATAACGCTGTATGTATGCCAACTCGCGCATCTATTCTCACTGGCCTTTACCCTCAACAGGTAGGTTCTGCCGACAAGGCAAAACTTAAAGTATCTGGAAACGTGACTATTGCAGAAATATTGAGAAGCGCTGGGTATCGGACTCTTATGTCCGGCAAGTGGCACAACGGCAACTCACCTTGCGAGCTACCAACATCGCGTGGTTTCGATAGGTATTTTGGTCTCCTCAGTGGAAGTAGCAACTACTTCAACCCTGGCTTAAAACGCCCGCATGAGCCCGAGCCAGCGCATAAATCTCCAGGCGACATGCGCCCTTGGGGGATTGATGAAAAGATAATCCATCCATTTACGCCTGATGATCCTGATTTTTACGCAACCGATGCTTTCACTGAGAATGCTTTGGCATTTCTCGACCGAAATGGGCATGAAGATAAACCCTTTTTCCTTTATGTTGCATATACCGCCCCCCACTTTCCAATACAAGCAAAACCTGAAGATATCGAGAAGTATCGCGGCAAATACATGCTCGGTTGGGATGTAATTCGTAGCCAGCGATATGAACGCCTGATTGAAATGGGCATTCTCGATAACAAATGCCGATTGTCACCACGTGACCCGCTTGCGCCTTCATGGGATGACATTAGCAATAAAGACGCCTGGGACCTTAAAATGGCAGTATATGCTGGGATGATAGAATGCATGGACCGCGGCATCGGACGAATCGTTGACAAAATCAAAGCGCTCGGAAAACTGGAGGATACAATGATAATATTCCTCTCAGATAACGGCGGCTGTGCTGAACATATCAATCGCACGCCAGACATTCCGCCTGGTCCTGTAAACTCATACTCCACCGTAGATGCGCCATGGGCAAACGCAAGCAATACGCCTTTTAGGCGATTCAAGGTATTCCACCATGAAGGTGGCATCTCAACGCCTTTGATAATCTCATGGCCGCGCTTAATTGAAGGCGGCACAGTTTGCCACGAACTTGGACATGTAATGGACCTTATGCCAACACTTGTTGAAATTGCCGGCGCTAAGTATCCAAATGAGTGGAACGGTCAGCGCGTCTTGCCAATGGAAGGCATTAGCCTTACCTCAATGTTCACCAAGACCGCATCCCCAAAGGGATGGGAGCGTCCCCCCATCTGTTGGGAATTTAAAGGTTGTCGGGCAGTGAGATTCGGCCAATGGAAGCTAGTCACACAAGGTCCACCTCGGGTACATGTCAACATCCCAATTGAGCCTGGAAACGAAGCTTGGGAACTTTATGATATGCTTGAAGACCGTTCAGAAACACACAACCTCGCCGAAAAATATCCAGACAAGGTTAGAGAACTCGAAAAGATTTGGCTAGATTGGCACAGACGCTGTAGCCCACAACACCATTAAGTTCGCAAATGTAGAGATAATAGAAAACAATTGAAAAGTTAATATATTCCAACAGTTTGCTTGTAAAGTGAGGGATGCTAAAAGTGAGCACTTCTAAACCTAAAATTGGTCTTCTACCCTTTTACTTTGAGCTTTATGACAAGGTTCTCCCGCACGTGAGACCGAAGATTGACGCTTTTTATCAAACAATAGCTAATTCGCTGGAAGAACGAGGTCTTGTAGTAATTAAAAGTGCCGTTTGTCGCGTTAGAACAGAGTTCGACCATGCAATGGACAATTTTTTACAAGCTGGAGTGGATGCTCTCGTTACCTTACACCTAGCCTACTCCCCATCTCTCGAGGCGGCAGATGCGCTAGTCAGAACAAAATTGCCAATTATTATCCTAGATACGACACCTGCTTACTCCTTTGGTCCCAGCCAAAATCCTGAAGAACTCATGTACAACCACGGAATTCACGGCGTTCAAGATTTATGCAATCTTTTAATCCGACGTGGAAAAAGCTTTTATATCGAAGCTGGCCATTGGGAAAAGTCCGACGTCCTCGACCGCGTGGCATTATGGGCACGGGCGGCTTTACTCGCAACCGCAATCCGAACCGCAAATGTAGGGCTTATAGGAAAACCTTTCGAGGGAATGGCAGATCTTTTGGTATCACCTGACTTGCTCAGAAGCAGCATTGGCATCAAAACCGTCGAAACCACTTTCACTGCCCTTGCAACGCTCCTTCCGTCAGAAAATGACCCCGAAGTAGAAGATGAAATAAAAGCTGATTACTCAACTTTCTTACTCAAAACGGTGGACCATCAGGCACACAGAACAACAATTCGGGCATGCTTGGCAGTACGCCGCTGGATGGAAAAAGAGCAACTCAGCGCGTTTACTTTTAATTATAGAGAGATTAACCAGTCTACTGGGTTCCCAACTGCACCTTTTCTTGAAGCTAGCAAAGCCATGGCAAGAGGTATGGGATATGCAGGGGAGGGCGATATTCTCACTGCCGCTCTTGTTGGAGCTCTCGCATCACAATACCCTGCGACGACTTTTGCCGAGATGTTTTGCCCTGACTGGGAAAACAACTGTGTCTTTATAAGCCATATGGGTGAAATGAACTTTCAACTTGCGGATAGTAAGCCTACTTTGGTTAAAAAAGAGATGCCATGGGTGGATGCAGAAAGCCCAGTAATGGCAGTCGGACGATTCAGAAAAGGGGAAGCAGTATTGGTTAACTTAGCGCCGGGTGCTGATGAGAACTTTACGTTGATTCTTGCTCCAGTTGCCATGTTGGAAATTGAAGGCGAAGATAGAATGACTGATTTAGTAAGAGGCTGGATGCGTCCGAAAATGCCGCTTGCTGATTTTCTGACGGATTTCAGCTACCTTGGAGGAACCCATCATTCTGCGCTAGTTTATGACGCGGACATCGACAACCTAATACGCTTTGGAGAATTAATGGGCTGGCGGACTGCACTACTGGAATAAGGTTCATTTTTCAGCAAGTATTGCAACTACGCCGGCCCCATGTATAGCAGTCCGTGAGGTTCACAAGGTTCTCACGGATTGCTGTTATGCAAACATTCCAAATCGAGTCTGGTTTCTCAATGAAAATGGCTTGCTTTAAAAAGGCTTAGGAAAGTCTACCCAACTGTGCGTTAATGCTGATTCCTCGACAGCAGCCAGCAATTTCTGGACATAAAGCCCTCTTTTAAGCGACGGTTCGGCTGGTTTTCCTTCCGCAACTGCCAAGAGGAAATTGTATAAGCAGTGCATGTGACCCCTCAACCAACCGATGCTCGCTTTGCCCGATGGGAATACCGCAGGCTTATCATACTTTTGAACGCAAGATATTTTCTTCCAACCTCGCGAACCACCTAGTGGAGCATCAACATCGCGAAGGTCATATGCTTCCAGCCAATTCAAATCCATTAGGTTAAACCGAATCGCACCTTTATCACCGTGTATTTCGAACCGGAACTCGTCTTCTGTCCCTGTAGCAATTTTAGATGCCTCCAACGTACCAATAGTACCGTTCGGCAGTCGAACAAGCATTACTACTTGATCATCCGCCTCAACTTGTACAATCTGGCCGTTTTGGTTGGGACGAGTAGGGTATAAAATGCGCAATTCGGCAAGAACTTTTTCAAATGGACCAATATACCAATCCATTAAATCAACCACATGGGACCCTAGGTCTTGGAGCACCCCAGCACCTTCGGATTTCAACTGCTTCCAACGCATTGGTATGTTTGGATCAACCTGGCCTGAGTGGAGGTATGCAGCTCTGAAGCCGATAACGTTACCTAGAAAACCTTCCTCAATGAGACGTTTCGCCCGAATTGTAGCAGGAAGAAAGCGGTAATTAAACGTCATTTGCCCAATGCCTTTGTATTCACAAAGCGCTTTCTCAATCTTTTCTATGGCATCCTTGCCAACTACAAGTGGCTTGTCACAATATATATGCTTTCCCGCAGCCATTGCCTCAAGAAGCTGCTCAGTATGCTGGCTGTTTGGCGTGCAAATGTTTATAATATGAATATCCTCTCGCTTAATAAGCTCACGCCAGTCCGATGTGCCAAATTCAAAACCGCCTATCTCCTTAGCTTTTTGCGCCGTTTCGGGCCGCGAAGTAGCGACACCAACAAGCTTGGTGCGTACAGGCACGGGGTCATAAAACAAAGGCATGTTTAAATAACCATATGCATGCGCTTTGCCAATAAAACCAAATCCGATTATTCCTACACCTAGCGTGTCCATATCCAACCTTCCTTAGTATCACGTCGCGTTCTGTTTGGCTTTAGATTCCTTAGTAAATTCATAGCCGCAATTTATTCTCATCAGTCTGCAAGCATAACAGAAGGATGTTGCTGACAAGCATAACCTTTCTGAAATCCGAAAAAATAGTACCTTGCTTGCCCCCAATTGTCAAGCTAGGTTACTGCTAATGAAATTACCTTTATAAAGCTATCAAAAAGCGCACATATACATTTTTGGCATGATTCTTGCAGGTAATTCTACCAGAAGAATAGCATTCATTCAGCACCTAAAGTGCCGTTACCAAAACAGAAAAATTCTCGGTAAGCAGTGTCCAATCTTGCACCAACCGATTCCATAGTTAGGCGATTACCATTGGCAAAGGAGGTAATACTAATGGAGCGTAGATTTTGGTTCGCAGTTTGTTTGGCTTTTCTAGTTCTAATTTGTTATTCAGCAAATGCTGACCCAGTCAAATATGTCCAGCATCCTAATCATGACATTAGTTTCGATTACGCATCTCATATACTAAATGGTGTGGGATTTTTAATGGCTGATGATTGGACATGTAGCGATGGCCTTCCAATAACAGACATTCACTGGTGGGGGTCGTATTGGGTTCCTCCCACTACAGGGCCTATTTCATATTCTGACTGGCGACCAAGCGCACCTCCCGGAGGCATCACCAAGTTCACAATTGCAATTTTCTCCAATGTTCCAGCAAATGACCCGAACAATACGCTTGGCTTTGCGCATCCTGGCAATTTAAACTATCCTTTATGGATTGGTGAATACACAGGTGGGTGGAACGAAACTTTCGCCTTCAGTATAGACAAGGGTAATGGAGTTTACGAAAACGTATATAAGTACAGTGTATTTCTTAAGGATGGATACAATCCACTTACACAATCTCCATCGCCCCCAACTTTCAACCAATCAAAGGACACGACCTACTGGCTGGCAATTTGGGCTGAACTCCCCGCTGACAAGCAGTGGGGTTGGCATGAGGCTTGTGGCCACTATGGTAATTACGCCGTTCAAACAGAAATAAGTGGCACAGCTGAAGACTGGTTCATCCCCTGCGGTGGCAGAGACATGGCATTTGAATTCACCGCAGTACCCGAGCCCAGCTCGGTACTAGTTTTGAGTATTGGAGCGGCTTCTCTCTTTGGCCTCACGGTAATAAAAAGAAAACGCTCAAGTTAACTAACATCCTATTAAATGGGTGCTAAGAAAAGGCCTGGGAGGTTCTAAATCTCGCAGGCTTTTTGCATCTGCTACAGGTCGCAAAAATTTGACGGGCTAATCGAATATTAGATATACTTCTGGCATGAAGCCTCAAACCATCCGCATAATAGACAAATGGGTTGGGCAGCCTTTATGCGGATTGCTAACCCTTTTCCGCACAGCCACAAGTCCATTAACAAAGAAATCGCGCCCGTTGAGGAAAATCTTATTTATCAAGTTTATTGAGCAAGGGGCTACTGTCCTTGCATATCCTGCTATCAAGAGGGCGATTGAGCTTGTGGGACGAGAGAATGTTTATTTTTGGGTGTTTGAGGAAAACCGACCAGTACTGGATTTCCTTGATATCATTCCCTCTGAGAATATCTACACTGTGCGAACAAGCAGCATCTTTACTTTTTTATTTGACATCATGCGAACCCTTCGCCAAATTAGGCGAGAAAAAATCGACGCCACCATTGACATGGAGTTTTTCACGCGCGCACCCGCGATTCTCAGCTACCTAACCGGCGCATGTCGCCGCGTCGGGATGCACCGCTTTACTAGCGAAATACCCTATCGTGGCAACTTAATGACACATCGAATACAATACAACCCTTACCTGCACACAGCTGTAACGTATTATACACTGGTAGAATCCCTTCTGCGAGATCCATCTGAAACACCAATGGTAAAATGCAAGCTTGCAGACATCGACCTGTCGCCTCCTTCATTCAATCCTAGCGAAAAAGAAAAAATAAGAATGCAGGAAACCTTAAGTCAGATAGCTGGACGAAACGTAGAACGACCAATCGTCTTGCTCAATCCAAATGCTAGCGATTTGATACCAATAAGACGCTGGCCGAAAGAATGTTTTGCTGATCTCGGGAAGCGAATACTTACAGACCATCCGAGAGTTACCATAGTGATTACCGGCTCACCATCCGAAAAAGATACTGCGCTTGAAGTTTCTCGCGAAATTGGCTCGGAGCGGATAGTCAATATGGCGGGCAAGACAACCCTTCGCGAACTGCTGGTGCTTTACACCATATCCGATATACTTGTCACCAACGACAGCGGGCCAGTTCACTTCGCATCTCTAACTAATATCAACTCAGTTTGCTTATTCGGGCCAGAAACCCCTAGGCTATATGGGCCGCTGGGCAACCGAGCTTACGTTATAACATCAGACCTTGCGTGTAGCCCTTGCGTAAATGTCTACAACCATCGTTTTTCGCCATGCCGAGATAACACATGCATGAAAACAATCACGGTGGAAGAAGTTTACAAGGTTGTTTCTAGCTTGTTATCTAAAATTGACACAAAAGAACACTCAAAGTAGCTACCTTAAACAAACGCGGGGCGAAAAATCAGTTGCAATTACTTACTGGTCGTAGTATAATAATTTTGAACTTAACGTGGGGCTGTAGCTCAGTGGGAGAGCGCTTCCTTGGCATGGAAGAGGTCGTGGGTTCGACTCCCATCAGCTCCACCATTTAATTTTATACAGACCTTAACTACAGTAGGCAGGAAGCATTGATAACAACATCAAAGAAAGGAAGCATGTCTTACACCTTACAAAGCTCTCCAACTTTCTATGGACGGGCTTGCCCTTTTAAAATCCACTGGAAAATGATTGTTAAACTTCTTCCTTTAGTCCTTGCCATTCTCTTAACTCTTCCAGCAGAAGCAAAGACCACTCCCAAACTTTCCGAACCTGACGTGCTTGTGTTTATTCAACTTACAGGCACAAACATGGATTTTGTGTCTTTTACCTATCCAAAGGTCGTGTCAAAAACCCAAGCAATGACACATTTGAATCGTGTGACAGCAGAAACCGGCTGGCAGGCACTTGACCTCCGTATAACCAACAACAGCCTCTTAAAAAGTGGAAGCAACCCAATGACGTCGGTTGAGTTTGTCACACCACAAGCAGTCAAACTTGAGTTGGGGGGACTTCCCGTTGAGCCGTTTGTGAAGGCTTTCAAGGATTTAAACCATATCGAGCTTGTGTACGCAACACCACCAAACTTCATATTTCAAGGGTTGAGGCAGTTCGAAAATAAATACGTCAAAATCGTGCTTCAACGTGGCACTAATACTTATAGATACTTAATTACAATAAAGGATTCAAACTTTGAAACGCTTGGGCTGCCATTTCTACAGCCTGAAACACCATCCGCACCCAAAACAGAAAGACCTGTTGAGCACAAGTCTCGTACTTTTGCAGTCATACTGATTATTATTCTTGCACTAGTAGCTGGAGCATTAACATATAAGCTTGTCGGACGACTAGTTTATTCGGGTCGTTCCGGCAGATAAAGGAGATGAGCCAAAACATATGGATCTAGTTGAACTTTTAAAACTGGCAGCAGATAAGAAAGCATCAGACCTATTCTTGAAAGAAAATGCCCCACCTACACTTCGCGTAAATGGGCAAGTAACGCCAACAGATTATCCAAGTTTGACAGCAGATGACGTTCGGCAACTTGCTTATAGTATTATGACCCACGACCAAATCGGGCGATTTGAACATAGACACGAACTAGATTTAGCCTTCACAATGGAAAACGTTGCCCGATTTAGAGCAAACATATATCAGCAGCGAGGAAGCATCGCAATGGTGCTCCGAATCATCCCCCTGCAAATCTACACCCTTGACGAATTGGGAATGCCATCGGTTATAAAAGACCTTACTATGCACCGCCAGGGACTTGTGCTTGTCACTGGCCCAACGGGTTCAGGCAAATCTACCACGCTGGCAGCAATGATAGATTTGATAAACAACACACGCACATGTAATATCATTACCATTGAAGACCCAATTGAGTTTGTTCATGAAGACAAGAAAGCCATTATAAGTCAGCGTGAAGTAGGGATAGACACGGATTCGTTTACGGATGCGTTGAAATACGTTGTGCGCCAGAGCCCGGATGTCATCCTTATAGGAGAAATGCGCGACGTTGAGACCATGAACGTTGCATTGGCGGCATCCGAAACTGGACATTTAGTTTTCTCGACGGTGCACACAACCAGCGCAGCAGAAACACTCGACCGAATTATAAATATGTTCCCCCCACATGACAAACCGCAGATTTGTATGCGCATGGCCAACTCGCTTCGAGGCATAATTTCACAAAAGCTATTGCCTAAAGCGGATGGTTCGGGACGAATTGCTGCAGTAGAAATCATGATATCAACTCCAACAATAAACAAGCTTATCGAAGAGGGACGCTCCGGGCAACTCTACGCTGCAATCAGCGAGGGAGGATTCTGGGGTATGCAGACGATGAATCAATGCCTGGTAAAATACTATAAAGCTGGGTTGATTACCGAAGAGGAAGCCATACTCAATGCTGGCAACCTAACCGAGCTTAAGCAAATGATTAGGCGCCCATAGATTTTCTTGCTCTTTAATAATTAATTTCGGACCATTTTTCAAGAGAATGATGATTATTCAAATGGCTTTGCTAGGGTAGGGCAGCTGCATTTAGAATCATCAGGTATCATCATAATTGCCCGCTCCAAAAGGCTTCGTATCTCCGCGGAGCGGGCTTTTACCATTTTGACAACATCTTCGTGTGAAAGAATCACATCCGACAACCCTGCGCCATAATTCGTAACGATTGCAAGGCACGAGTAACACATGCCAAATTCCCTCGCAAGAATTGTTTCAGGAACTGCCGTCATGCCTACAACGTCGCCACCAAGTTTGCCAAGCATTCGAACCTCTGCTGGAGTCTCATATCTGGGCCCACTCATCCCAACATAAGTAACTCCTGGTAAATTCCCCAACCCAAGGCAAAGAGCGGCTTGCCGAAGAAAAGACATAAGTTCAGAACAATATGGCATTGAGAAATCAACATGCGCAATCAATCCGGGCTTGTCATAACGTGTAATCGGAGACCCTTTCATAAAGTCTATAAAATCTTCTAGCAATGCAAGGCTTCCGGGTCCAATATCTAATCGAAGAGATCCAACAGCGGCTGTTGCAATAATTTTTGATACACCAACCTCCTTTAAAGCCCATAAATTCGCATGGTAGTTTACTAAGTGCGGCGGCCTATCCATACCAAGCCCATGTCTTCTGAGTACTATGATTTCGCGACCAACAATGTTTGCATGGGTTATGCATGCAGAGCCATAGGGAGTTTGGATTTCCTCCCATGTTCCTAATTGAAATAGGTCTCCCGTCCCTGTGCCTGCTATCAGAGCAAGTTTCATCTTAACCTCCAAGGATTGAAAAGCTTGACATTAAAAAGACTAAAAGGTAAATTTACATAGGATTAATCAATTGGCATTCTAAAGCAAACTACGAACAATCTCAACAAAATCTAGGCACAAAATCTGCTTACCCCCTTATTTGGCACAGTAGGCAAAAAACCTTTCGCATTAGTGAAGTTAAGGCAAGGTTCTTAATCCCTTGCCATCTTCAACACATATATGGTTAGCATCCGAGGGAATATTGGGTATAATACCAACAGCTGAAGATTTACTAATAATGCAACTATATTTGCCGAGTGGCTAACTTGGGTGGCAAAAGAAACATGCCGCTACAATAGGATGAGTAGCTTGTTTATTTTTGAAGTAAGTTTTTGTCAATATTAAAAATTAATCCGTTGTAACACCTACATAATTGCCCTCAGAATAGGCAATGGCTTAATTGTCTTCATCGCCCGCGATGAAAACAAAAACATCAGGTTGGAACCAGACCCAGCTCTTGCTGGGAAACCATGCACTTTCGACCTCAAACTAAATTTTAGCGAAGCGAGGTTCATTCAAATAAGGAGGGATGACTATGGAGACGGATCTCGATATCAAAATCAGAAGAGCTGGCGATGTTCCTGTAATTGACCTTAAAGGCGATGTAGACTCATATACTTGCATTAAACTTCGAAATGCAATTATTGACCTGATTGAAAACGGCGAATTTCGAATATTAATTAGCATGAAAGGTGTGCAATATATAGATAGTGCAGGGCTAGGCACCCTAATAGGTGGTCTCAGGCGAACGGGCGAAAGAAACGGAGGTATGGCGCTTATCGGCGCAAATGCCCAGGTCAAAAAAGTGCTAAGTATTACTGGTTTAACAAAGGTTCTTGACCTTTATGATAATGAGGCAGATGCCATACGCCAGCTTACCAGCTAACGAGACTGCTGGCAGTGTATTCTTTGTATTTACAAAATTTGAGAAAAGGGTGATGGGAGAAATACATGAATACAAGAATGGAAAAAGACTCTTCGCAAGATACCTCGCTTGTCGGTTGGCAGAGTGAGACGCTTCGCGAAGGCAAATGGAGACCTGATGACCTTCGGATGTTCAAATTCCTGCGAAGGGTACTCAATAATATTGATATTGCCTATATAGCAACCTATCCGCCAACGGAGTGTGGCATAGCAACATTTACCCGAGATTTAGTTGTCGCAATATCCAAATACACACCGTTCTCAGAACCAATTGTGTTAGCAGTTGGTGGAACCATTGAGCAATATCCGAAAATAGTCAAATACCGAATTATGAAGCAAGATCTTGACTCCTATATACAGGCTGCCAATTTCCTTAACAATTCGAGCGCAAAAATTCTTAATGTAGAACATGAATACGGTATTTTTGGCGGTCCCGATGGCGAATACATTCTATCGCTCATGGAACGAGTAAAAATCCCAATCGTGACGACTCTTCATACAGTGCTTTTCAATCCTAGCCCAAATCAAAAACGCATTGTTCAGGAAATCGCACGCTTATCACAAGCTGTAGTGGTAATGGTAAAAACTGGCAAAGAAATGCTTATAAATAACTATGGAATCCCAGCCGAGAAAATCGTGATCATTCCCCATGGAGTACCTAACGTTCACCGCGTAAATCCTGCGGCAGTGAAAAAACTCCTTGGGATTGCAAACCGACCCATAATATCTACATTTGGGCTAATCAACCGCGGCAAGGGAATAGAATGGGCAATCAAAGCAATGCCAATGATACTCGAGAAAAACCCCGATGCCCTATATCTGATTTTAGGTGAAACTCATCCAGGAGTTCGCAATTATGAGGGTGAAACTTATCGTAACGAGCTTTTGCAGATTGTGGCGGACCTCAATCTTGAGAAACATGTACGCTTCAATAATAGATACCTTACGCTGGAAGAGTTAGTAAACTACCTTTGTGCAACAGATGTATATGTTACTCCATATATCAACCGCGACCAGATAGTAAGCGGTACACTTGCATATGCTCTCGGGTGTGGCAAGGCAATCGTGTCTACGCCATATCTATACGCAGAAGAAGTACTTGCTGATGGCAGGGGAAAATTGGTGCCGATGAAAAACTCCGAGGAAATCGCCAAAGCAGTGAACGAAATTCTTTCAAACCCAACTTTACGTGAGAACATGGAATCTAAAGCATACCGTTATGGACGACGGGCTGCTTGGTTTAACGTAGCCATTGACTATCTTGACCTGTTCCATACCATACTTCAGCACACAAAGGCACACCAAACAATTGAAAGCCATTCAGAAGCTTAAAAGGAAGTGGTTCATTGAGTAAATATCCTCCAATAAGCTTGGACTACCTAAAAGCTCTTACGGATTGCACAGGCATATATCAACATGCTGTCCACAGCGTGCCCAACCTAAAGCTAGGCTATACCACAGACGATAATGCTAGAGCTTTGATTGTCGCCGCTCAGCATTATGACTTGACAGGAGATCCTAGCGATCTTGCACTTGCCACTAGATATTTAAGCTTTATCCACTACGCCCACACTTCCGAAGGTTACTTCAGAAACGACATGAGTTTCCAGCGCAACTTCCTTGACGAACATGGAACCGAAGACTGTTATGGACGAGCTATTTGGGGCTGTGGCTGTGCAGCATCAAGCAAGCTCCCAGAAAATGTAAGCATAGTTGCCAAAAAACTGCTAATCGATAGCTTGGGACGAGTCGGTGACCTCGAAAGCCCTCGTGCTAGAGCATATTCAATCCTTGGCATGTATAATTTTCTTCGGCAAAACGAAGATACAAATGGAATTGCCGACAAAATCACGGCGCTGGCAGACTCACTCGTTGCCGGGTATGCAACATACCATGATAAGGAGTGGCATTGGTTCGAACCATACTTAACTTATGGCAACGCGATTTTAGTTCATGCGATGTTAGTTGCGGCGGAGATTACCGGCAAGAAATCTCATAAAAATGTCGCGATGAAGACCTTGGGATTCCTTACCGATACGTTGATTGTAAACGGGCGACTTGAAATCATTGGCAACAACGGCTGGTATCTAAAAGGACGTGAAAGGGCTTGGTATGACCAGCAAAGCATTGACGCGGGATATACAGTGTGCTTATTTGCAGAAGCCTATAAACAACTTCGCCAGAAGGAATACCTAGAATTGGCGTATACTTCTTACGATTGGTTTTTTGGTAAGAACAGATCAGGAGTTTGGGTATATGACCCCGTGAACAAAGGTTGCTATGATGCAGTAACTCCATGGGGATTAAATTTAAATCAAGGCGCTGAGGCTTGCATTTCATTTTTACTTGCCCAACTTGCAATCCATAATCTTGAGCAAGAAATGGAAAGTGCTTCTAAAAATCCCTCACATGGAGGTTTTGAACACAATGAAAATAAAAGAAATCATGACGACGCCAGCGATAACAGTAAGCGAAAATGCTCCGCTCGCAGAAGTAGTAGCCTTGCTGAGCAGTGCAAGGATTAGCAGTATTCCTATAGTAAACTCAGCTGATGAACTGGTTGGAATAGTTTCAGAGCATGATATTATAAAGGCCATGATGCCTACCTATGAAGACTTGCTGGGTTCTGAACCCGCAATTGTCGATGTCGGCGTTATGGAAACGCGAGCAGCAACTATTCGTGATAAACCCGCAAGTAGCATTATGACCAGGAAAGTAGTTACACTAAAAGAAGATGACGATGTCCTTGATGCCGCAGCGATGATACTCCTAAAACATATCAAGAACATTCCTATTGTTAGGGAGAAACAAGTTGTGGGCGTCGTCGCTAGGATTAACGTAATAAACGCCATAATGCAGGGCAAAATCTAGGGGACAAGAATGCGTGGAAATGAATTAATTGAGCAAGCAAGAAAGCAACCGATACTTGGCGATGGAGCAATGGGAACCATGCTCCAAAATAAGGGCCTGCCAGCTGGAAGCTGCCCAGAACTCTGGAATGTCGAGCATTTTGATGTCATACGTTCCATTCATGTGGCATATATCCAAGCCGGCTCGGAAATGATATCAACTAACACATTTGGTGCAAACCGATTAAAGCTTGCGCTCTTCGGGCTACAGGATCGAGTCTGCGAATTGAATAAATTCGGCATCCAAGCAGCACGAGAGGCAGCGAACGATAGAGTATTTGTGGCTGGTTCCATTGGTCCAACGGGGAAATTTCTTGAACCACTAGGAGATTTAACCGAAGAAGAAGCAATCGAGGTTTTTGCTGAGCAAGCAATGGCTATGGCAGAAGCTGGAGCTGACGTAATCTTAATGGAAACATTTGCTGATTTGACCGAACTCAAGGCGGCACTTAAAGGGTCGCTGCAAACAGGCTTGCCATGTTTATGCACAATGCCCTTTGATACAAATGGACGAACAATGATGGGCGTATCACCAGAAGAAGCGGCTCATGTTCTAACAGCTATGGGAGCATCCGGTGTAGGAGCAAATTGCGGCGTCGGGCCAAAGGAGACACTTGACGTTATCAAACAAATACGAGCGGCAACGGATTCTATCGTGGTCGCCCAACCAAATGCGGGAGTGCCACGAATAGTTGATGGTGTTACAGTCTACGATAGCACTCCCGAAGAAATGGCATTATTTGCGGCGGAGGCGGCAAATATTGGAGTCAATATAATAGGGGCATGCTGTGGCAGCACGCCAGAGCATATTCGAGCAATGGCGGCAGCTCTGGGCCGCAAATAATTTACTTTCAGATTGAAAGTAACGATAGACCTGGAAATCTTTATCCAGGTCTATTGTAATTTTGGGTAAACCAATTTAAGTAAAAATCAGCTTGTGAAGACGTGAGGGGTAAAGTGCAACCTAAAGACCTAAAATACACGAAAACTCACGAATGGGTTAAGATAAAAGGTAAGGGCAACCTAGCTACCGTCGGCATCACAGACCATGCACAATCAGAACTAGGCGAAATCCTGTTCGTTGAATTGCCGCAAATCGGCGCCCTTGCAAAAAAGGATGCAATAATTGGAACTGTCGAATCACTAGAAGCATTTTACGAAATTCTTGCGCCTGTAAATGGAAAAATAGTTGAAGTTAACGATGAACTTTCCGAGGCTCCAGAGAAAGTCAACGAAAGCCCATACCACAGTGGTTGGATGTTTACTATCGAGATGTCCAATCCAGAAGAGGTTAATACACTAATGAGTGCCGATGATTATGAGGAGTTCATAAAAGACCACTGAAGGGCTATTAAAAAATCTATAGGGGTAAATTGCCAATTTGACATGCAAATATTACTCAAACTACGCTCTCAAGCTTCCGATTATAGAAAAGGGGCTGATAATATATTGCCTGGCCCTAATATAATACATATTTCAACTTTATTAACTGTTGGGTAAATATTTCCAAAAAGGCAAACGTTGACAATGATATTAAATGTACGCTATACTATTCGAGATAGTCTGAGAGGAGGCTGCCTTTATGCCACGCAAAATTTTGGCTGTCGATGATGAAAAACACATAGTCAGATTAGTACAAGTTAACCTTGAGCGTCAAGGTTATGAGGTTGTCACTGCATCTGATGGCAAGGAAGCCCTTCAAAAAGTTGAAGAAGAAAGACCCGACCTTGTAATCCTAGACGTAATGATGCCCTACATGGATGGGTTTGAGGTGCTACAGAATCTACGCCGCAACCCCAGCACTCGTGATATCCCCGTAATCATGTTGACAGCAAAAGCGCAAGATGCCGACGTCTTCAGGGGATGGCAGTCTGGTGTTGATTGCTATCTAACTAAGCCTTTCAATCCCATGGAGCTTATATCATTTGTTAAGCGAATTTTTAAATCCATGGAAGATGAAGACTACGGCGAAAAGAGATACGAGATTACCTAATTAGTACGCCATATTTCCAAAGCGCGGAGGGCACGAGGGTGGACGACAAAAAGACATGGCCAGTTGTATTGGGCGTTGCCGCTGGAATAATCGGTGGAGTCGTTGCCGGACTCTACATTTATTCCATCAACAAAAAGGAAACAGACGTTGGTGTTAGTCTTCGTACTGCCCAAGAAATTATCGAGGCTTGCCACAGCAAAATTAAGGAAATCGAAGCTGGTCTTAAAAGCTTAAAAGAAGCCACTCCAGTACAAAGCTAGCCGTCATATTTATTTCCAACAGAAATTTCCTAGGGCGCTTGAATTGGGGGTTAAAAGTGGAAAAATAAACGTCCGATAAGAATTCTTATGTTAACTTTTTATTTTCCACCTTTTAGTCTTCCCTTGTGGCTTGTTGGAGAACTGATTCCGCCATGTAAATTGGCGCCTTTGCCCTCAGCGCTAGAGCAATTGCATCGCTTGGCCTTGCATCTATGTCTATGAAATTACCATTCGTGGAAACAGTAATTTTGGCATAATATGTATCTTGCCAGAGGTCATCTATAGTAATTCGGTCAACTTTTCCGCCCAATCGGTCAAGTATATTTTTCATCAGGTCGTGGGTCATCGGACGATCGAGGGTTGCTCCTTCTAAAGCAACTGAGATTGCATAGGCTTCGAATCTACCAATATAAATAAGCACCTGCCGACCACTGTTATCCCTAAGTAAGACAAATGCAGCAGGCGGCATTCCCTGCTCGATATGCTCGTAAACGCCAACGACCTTAACTTCCTTTTCGTCTAGCGTTCGCGGCTGCTTGTTTTCAATTTCAGGTGGAGGCTCGCCTTCAAATAAGCCATCGAAGTCTCCATGCTGAAACATCTTCCCGCTCAGCAAATCATCGAGGTCTTCGAACTCCTCCTCAGGCTGCTCGTCCTCTTCCCTCACGATACTATCCTCCCCTGCTCTGTCCTATTTCATACTGTTATTACAATTATGGCTTTTGTTACCCTTGTTTGCAAGTAGCTAATCTAATTCTGTACTTTTCATTGTTTTATCCACAATTTTCAAAAATTCAGCATTATTCTTTGTATGCGCAAGGCGATCTATAAGCAACTCCGTTGCCTCAACGCTATCCAACGCCGCAAGCAATCTGTGCAACTGCCATACACGCTTCAGAGTCTCCTCGTCATAAAGAAGCTCGTCATGGCGTGTTCCGGAACGCTTTACGTCTATGGCAGGATAAATACGCCGTTCAGCAAGTGCTCTGTCTAGCACCAATTCCATGTTGCCTGTGCCCTTGAATTCCTCAAAGATTACGTCATCCATGCGGCTTCCAGTTTCGACAAGGGCTGTTGCAAGGACCGTGAGGCTTCCTCCTTCCTCGATGTTTCGCGCGGCACCAAAGAATCTTTTTGGTCTATAAAGTGCCGACGGGTCCAGACCGCCAGATAGCGTTCGGCCACTAGGCGTAACAGTTAGGTTAGATGCTCTTGCAAACCTTGTTAGGCTGTCCAAAAGCACAACCACATCCTTGCCTGACTCAACAAGCCGCTTTGCCTGCTCAAGGACCATATCAGCAACGCGCATATGATTTTCGGGCATTTCGTCGAATGTCGAGCTGACTACGTCCCCTTTTACTGAACGTCGAATGTCTGTAACCTCTTCCGGCCGTTCGTCAATTAGTAAAACGATTAGATGAATTTCGGGATGGTTGGTTGTTATACTATTTGCAATTGTTTTTAGGAGCGTAGTTTTACCAGCCTTCGGAGGCGACACAATGAGACCGCGCTGCCCCTTCCCTATCGGCGCTATTAAATCAATAAACCTTGCTGAGATATTCTTGGAGTCTGTTTCGAGAACTATTCGCTCGTTTGGATAAAGCGGAGTAAGGTCATCGAAATTCACCCGGCGGCGCGCCACCTCAGGGTCAAGCCCATTAACAGCTTCAACTCTCAGGAGTCCATAATATTTTTCGCTCTCCTTGGGCGGCCTAACTTGTCCCAACACCACGTCGCCGGTCTTTAATGCAAATCGCTTTATCTGAGTCTGGGAGACGTAGATATCCTCTGGGCCCGGTGTAAAGTTGGGATTTCTTCGTAAAAACCCCCATCCGTCCGGGAGGATTTCTAGCGTGCCCTGAGCGAAAATGAGTCCGCTTTGTTCCGTCTGCGCCTGCAAAATTTTGAACATTAGGTCCTGCTTCCGCAGATCGGTTTCCTCAATCCCGAGGTCTTTTGCAATTTCTTGGATCTCTTCTAAACTTTTACTTTCGAGGTCCGCAAGTTCTAGTAGTTCCATGAGGGTATAACTCCTGTCAGGCTCAATTATTTAAAAATGCAACCCCGCCGCTTTTGCAAGAGACGGAGAAAAGAAAGAAAGCGCAAAAAGAAAACTGAGATTCCGATGGAGCATTACCAGGTGCCGGAGAGTAAGGCAAATCTAATACAACATTCCAGACACCGGGGAAACATTCACATTCACTAGTAATTATACCATGTATACGCACTTTTGTCTACAAAAATAGGCAACCAAATCTAATAATTATGTTTTAAACCTGCCTCTGTTTAAAAATTTCCTCCTTCAGCACCCCTATGAAGGGAAGATTTCTGTAAAGTCCACCGAAATCTAGTCCGTAGCCCACAACAAACTTGTCCGGAATGGTAAAGCCCTTGTAATCTGGTTCAATATCCACCTGCCTTCGAGCTGGTTTATCAAGAAGCGTACATATCTTTACGCTGGCTGCTTTTCGCCGCTCAAGGTTGTCCTTCAGGTAACTTAGCTTAAGCGTCAAACCAGTATCAATGATGTCCTCCACTATTAACACATGTTTATTTTCGACGCTTTCATCCAGGTCCTTGAGAATTTTTACCACGCCCGACGAGCGCGTAGATGGTCCATAACTAGAAATGGCAACAAAATCAACTAATAAAGGGATTGAAATCTGCCTCATAAGGTCAGCCAAGAAAACAACAGCGCCTTTTAGAATACCAACTAATACTAATTCCTTACCAAGGTAGTCCTCGGAAATCTTGCGCCCTAGTTCCGCAACTCGAGCTGCTATTTGCTCTTCGGAAATTAAAATCTCAGCAATATCCTCAGCAATCAATCTCCTACTCCCATTCGATTGTTGAAGGAGGTTTTGAGCTGATGTCGTAGAGCACACGGTTAACTCCCTTGACCTCATTGACTATGCGCCTGCTGATTTGCTCGAGAACTTCTGTCGGGAGTTTAGCCCAGTCAGCCGTCATCGCATCATCACTAGTAACGGCGCGGACGACGACCGGATATGCATAAGTGCGCTGGTCACCCATAACGCCAACAGACTGAACTGGCAGAAGTACGGCAAAGGATTGCCAAAGCTCGCGATAAAGTCCCGCCTTTTGAATTTCTTCGAGCACAATGGCATCCGCTTCTCTAAGTATATGAAGGCGTTCCTTTGTTACTTCGCCCACCACACGAACACCCAATCCTGGACCAGGAAACGGTTGCCGCCATGTTATTTCATCCGGCAAACCGAGCTCTTTGCAAACATCCCTAACTTCATCTTTGAACAAGTAGCGAATTGGTTCGATTAACTCGAATTTAATATCGTCGGGAAGACCTGCAACATTATGGTGTGTTTTGATTTTGGCGGCAGTTTTAGTTCCACTTTCGATTACGTCGGGATAAATAGTCCCCTGTGCTAAAAATCGAATGTCTCCAAGTTTCGAGGCTTCTTCTTCAAACACTCGGACGAACTCGCTACCGATAATATTTCGCTTTTGTTCAGGATTTTCTATTCCCCTAAGCTTATTCAAAAATCTATCTTCAGCCTCAACGTAAATCAACTTGATATTAAAATGCTCCTCAAAAGTTGAACGAACCATCTCTGCTTCGCCTTTGCGGAGCATGCCATGATTGACAAAGATACAGGTTAGTTGATCGCCAACTGCTTTGTGGACAAGT
The DNA here is from genome assembly GCA_029907255.1 of Armatimonadota bacterium. Lineage (NCBI taxonomy): Bacteria > Bacillati > Armatimonadota > Armatimonadota bacterium. Next base: position 14,994 of record JARYMF010000011.1, on the reverse strand, counting down.
ACTGCAACTGCCGATGAATCCACACCGCCGCTTAGAGCGCATATTACTCTTTCGCTACCAACCTGCTTCCGAATTTCTTCAACCGACTGCTCTATAAATGAGCCCATCGTCCAAAGGCCCTTGCAGCCACACACATCATACAAGAAATTGGATATAATCTGCTTGCCTTGAGGTGTGTGGGCAACTTCGGGATGAAATTGCACGCCGTAAAGCTTTTTCTCAGGGGCAGCCATGGCGGCTATTGGCGTATTTTCGGTTCGGGCTATGCAAAAGAAGCCAGGTGGAACATCCTCAACGCTATCCCCATGGCTCATCCAAGTTGTAACCTTACCCTTTAGACCTTTAAACAAATCCCCTGAGCTTAAAATTTCAAGCTCGGTTTTACCATATTCTCGCTTTGAGCTTCCTATTACCCGCCCGCCAAGCAAATGCGCCATTAGCTGCATGCCATAACAAATACCTAAAACCGGAATACCGAGCTCAAATATAGCTTTATCACACGTGGGAACGCCGGGGTCATAAACGCTTGAGGGGCCACCTGAAAGTATTATTCCCGACAAACCCATTGCCTTTATGTGCTCAGGCGAGATGTTGTGCGGCAGTATTTCAGCATAAACATGGCACTCCCGCACTCTTCGGGCTATCAGCTGGCTGTACTGCGCACCGAAGTCAAGAACTCCAATTCGTTCGACTGAGGTACCAATCTCCATTCTAGAGGAACCCCTGGGGAATGTTGTTTGACTGTTATTAAATCATTGGGCCACAAAACTACTGGGGCACATTATGAGCTATTATCTACTTCCATAGGGCGGCAAAATTAACGCGTTTATTCTACTAAATTGTCATTAGTGATGTCAATGCAACCCCAGCTTTTTTTGGAGTGCGATGGTTTGAATTTCAAACCATCGCACTTCTCTTTGAGAAATCCATTCCCACTGCCTTTATCTTTTTGGGAATGAGTGTAAACGACTTTTCAACTAGTACATTCCGCCGCCAGGTGCAGCCGGCGCCTTTTCTTTCTCTGGAATCTCGGCTACAAGCGCTTCGGTGGTCAGCAGCATCGAAGCAATGCTAGCCGCATTCTCTAACGCAGTTCGCGTTACCTTAGCAGGGTCTACAATTCCTGCCTTCAGCATGTCCACATATTGACCAGTTACCGCATTTAGCCCAATTCCTTTTTCTGAGGCTTTCAACTTTTCTACTACTACCGAACCTTCCAGACCTGCATTTTCAGCAATTAGCTTCGCAGGCTCCTCAAGCGCCTTCTTTACTATGTTGATACCGGTTATTTCTTCGGGCGTGCCAGAAATCTTTTCCAGCGCAGGAATTATATTAATCAATGTAACGCCGCCGCCCGGCACAATCCCTTCTTCTACTGCGGCTCTAGTCGCAGAGAGAGCATCTTCTATTCTATGCTTGCGTTCTTTAAGCTCTGTTTCGGTAGCCGCACCAACTTCGATGACCGCAACTCCACCGGCAAGCTTTGCCAAGCGCTCCTGAAGCTTCTCGCGGTCATAGTCAGATTCGGTCTCCTCTATCTGGCGCTTAATTTGGGCAATCCGCCCCTGAATTGCTGCCTGCGAACCTTTCCCTTCGATTATAGTCGTATTTTCTTTGTCAACGACGACCTTTTTTGCACGACCAAGCATTGGTAGGTCTACGTTTTCCAGCTTCAAGCCAAGATCTTCTGTTATGAATTTCCCGTCCGTAAGAATAGCGATGTCTTCCATCATCGCCTTGCGTCGGTCGCCAAAGCCAGGTGCTTTCACAGCTACTGCATTGAGAGTACCTCTAATTTTGTTGACTACCAAAGTTGCAAGTGCCTCACCCTCAACATCTTCGGCGATTATTAACAGCGGTCTGCCAGTTCGCACAACTTTCTCTAGAATTGGGATAATGTCCGCAACAGCTGAGATTTTCTTTTCGTACAGCAGAATGTATGGCTCCTCTAGAACGGCTTCCATTCGCTCAGGATCCGTTACCATGTACGGGGATATATACCCCTTGTCGAATTGCATTCCCTCGACAAATTGGAGGTTTGTAGCCATACTCTTAGATTCTTCGACGGTTATTACACCATCCTTACCCACCTTTTCCATTGCATCGGCGATAAGCTCTCCTATAGCGGCCTCATTTGCCGAAATAGCTGCTACTTCGGCAATTTCTTCACGGCTTTCAATTGGCTTGCTGATTTTTTTAATCTCTTCAACGGCAGCATTAACCGCTTTCTCAATGCCTTTTTTGATAAGCATGGGGTTGGAACCAGCCGCTACATTTTTCATTCCCTCGCGAACCATGGCTTGCGCAAGCACAGTCGCTGTGGTCGTTCCGTCGCCCGCAACGTCGTTGGTCTTCGAGGCAACTTCACGAATAAGCTGAGCACCCATGTTCTCGAAGCGGTCCTCAACTTCTATCTCCTTTGCGATTGTAACGCCATCATTTATTACCGTGGGAGAACCAAATTTCTTTTGGATGACGACATTTCTACCTCGCGGGCCAAGGGTAACTTTTACTGCATCGGCCAGAATATTAACTCCCCGCTCGAGCGCTTGTCGTGCTTCCTCATCATATTTGAGCTCTTTAGCCATATTGACCAACCTCCTTCCTTACTGGACTATGGCGAGAACATCATCCTGTCGGAGGACAACATACTCCTCAGAACCAATTTTTATTTCTGTGCCGCCATATTTGGAATAGATGACCTTGTCCCCTACTTTGACTTCCATAGGAACAACTTTGCCATTCTCCATGGTCTTCCCTGGACCTACGGCAATGACCTCACCCTCCTGTGGGCGTTCCTTCGCGGTGTCAGGAAGTACAATACCTCCCTTTGTCATCTCTTCAGCCTTTGTTGGCTTCACAACAATTCGATCAGCAAGTGGCTTCAACATGTTATATCCACCTCCGTTCAACTTAACATAGTTTTAGCACTCTACGGTTGAGAGTGCTAACGCCCATTATCATACTACAACTCAATTTGATATGCAACCCCTATTCATTTGGACGCAAGGAAACGCCAAGTAATGATGCTATCATCTGAGCATTTTTAGCTGCATTACCAGCATGATGATTGTTGAAAAATAAGTATGTTCGTTCGCAAGATTCAGCCAGCTTGTGAATTTTCGGAACCCATTCTGACAACTCCTCATTTGTGTACAAATAATCATAACGTTGCCATGCTTCCTCATGAGTCCACCACTTTTCAGCGTTCCGCCCGTGAAAACGCACATAGCCGATTGCTGAAGTTGCTACTACTACATCTGGCATTAGGCCATGCAATCTGGGCTCATCTACACAACAAAATCCAAGATTATGCTCCCTTAGCAATTCAAAGGTTTCTTTTGAAATCCATGAGGAATTTCTAAACTCAACAGCTATGGGCAGTTCACCAAACTCACGTCTAAGTTTGCGCACTCTATCCATATTTTCAATATTTTTTCGAAAGCTCCAAGGATATTGTGCAAGGATACAGCCCAACTTCCCTGATTCGTTTAGTGGCGAAATTGCCATTTTAAATTGCTTAAAAAAATCCAAATTTACTTCCAGGCTATGCGTAAGCTCTTTGTAAGCCTTAACAACAAAGTCGAAACCGGTAGGGGTCTTCTCTACCATTCGCTTGAAGGTATTAGCAGAAGGAATCGCATAAAAGGTCGAATTTACTTCAACAGTAGGAAACTTGCTTGCATAATAAGCAAGCATTTCTGACTTAGAAATACCTTCTGGGTAGAAAGGCCCCTTCCAATCATCATAGCTGAACCCGGATGTGCCGATGCGAATTTCGCCCATGACTTACAATTGTACCACCGCTTTATCGAGTTTGACCTCGATGCTTATATTCTGCTTTTCACCAAAAAGTTCTCAACTTGGTGCTAGACAGATCGGATAATTGCAACGAAATCGGAAACTTTTAAGCTCGCACCTCCAACAAGCGCACCATCTATCTCCGGCTGGCTAAGGAGTTCTTCGGCATTATCAGGTTTTACGCTTCCACCATACTGTATCCTAATACCATCAGCAGCTTCATCGCCAAACATCGAACGTACTAATCCTCGAATCATGCCGCATACTCGATTAGCCTCTGGGGCATCGCACACTTCACCTGTGCCAATAGCCCACACTGGCTCGTATGCGATAACCATACCTGCTGCCTGCTTCGGTGTCAGTCCATTTAACCCTTTCTCAACTTGAATTCGAATAACATCATCAGTCTTGCCAGCTTTTCGTTCGTCAATTGTTTCGCCAACGCAGACAATTGGCACAAGCCCTTCATTAAAAGCGGCATGAAGTTTGAGATTTACGCTTTCGTCCGTCTCAGCAAAATATTTGAGCAAATTAGGGGACATATCAGCGTCTACCTTGCCGAAGCGCCCTCTTGTCTCCGAATGGCCTATGATGACATACGTGCACCCTGCATCAGCAAGCATTTTGGGCGATATTTGACCTGTATACGCCCCTTCTGTCTTCCAGAAAACGTTTTGCGCCCCAACACCTACATTCGAACCCATTAGCGTTCGTGCGACTTCATAGATTGCAGTAAATGGCGGGCAGACAATTATCTCGGCATTTTTAACGCCGACAACTTCGGTCCGAAGTCGTTCGACAAAATCAACTGCCTCGCCAACTGTTTTGTTCATTTTCCAATTGCCAGCAATTAGAGGTAACCTCATTTTTATTTCCTTCCTCTTGAGTTATTCTGAATTTGTATGCCCCCGAAACAGCGTTTTGGGGGCATACAGTGGCAACGTGACTATTCGGAATGCGTTGTATTAGAAAAAGACCTACTTATCGTTTAATGCTGCAACACCGGGGAGTTCTTTGCCCTCTAGAAACTCTAGGGATGCCCCGCCGCCAGTCGAAACGTGGCTCATTTTATCTGCAAGCCCCATCTGCTCTACTGCAGCAGTAGAATCTCCGCCGCCTACTATGGTTGTTGCTGTTGATTCCGCCATGGCTTTGGCAATCCCTAATGTACCATTTGCAAAGCGTGGATCTTCAAATACCCCCATCGGACCATTCCATACCACGGTGCGCGCAGACTTGATTTTCTGAGAAAACAGTTCTACTGTTTTCGGACCGATATCCAAGCCACGGTACCCTTCAGGAATGGCTGTTGCAGGCACAATTTTAATGTCAACATCAGCGGGAACGCCCGACGGTATATCGAAATCTGCTGGAAGTTCGACTGCAACCACGTCTACTGGCAATTCAAGGTCTACACCAATGGCTTTTGCCTTTTCCATTGCATTCTTTGCAAGTTCGATTCCCGGTTTATCAACCATGGAGTTTCCAACCTTATAACCCTGCGCAACTAGGAATGTATAGGTCATTGCGCCGCCAATCAAAAGCGCATCAACCTTGTTGAGGAGATTTTCAATTACGGTGATTTTGTCAGAAACCTTCACGCCACCAAGCACTGCAACAAAAGGCCTATCTGGATTGGAAAGCGCTTTACCTAGATACTCTATTTCTTTTTTCATTAGGAAGCCTGCAACAGCAGGAAGGTAATGCGCAACACCCTCAGTAGAAGCATGCGCACGGTGGGCAGTACCGAACGCATCATTTACATAAATATCTGCTAGCGAAGCAAGCTTCTTCGCAAATTCAGGGTCGTTCTTTTCTTCCTCTTCATAGAAACGAATGTTTTCCAAAAGGATGACATCCCCAGGCTTCATCTCGTTTACGGCAGCCTCGACCTCTGGACCTATGGCATCATTAAGCTTTTTGACCGGTTTCCCAAGAAGTTCACTGAGTCTCTTTGCAACCGGATCCAGCCGCAACTTATCGCTTGGTCCTTTCGGACGTCCAAGGTGTGTTACAAGAACTACTTTTGCATCATGGTCGATTAGATAATTAATGGTGGGTAAAGCAGCTACTATTCTGTGGTCGTCGGTGATGTTGCAATTTTCATCGAGGGGAACGTTGAAGTCAACTCTGACAAGTACTCGTTTATTGCTGACATCAATATCCTCAACAGTTTTTTTGTTCATGGAAAACTCCTCCCTATAAAACGACGAATAAGATTTCCCGTGTTTCTTCGTCAGGCGTTGGGGTCGTTAGGTAATTGTTTAAAAACTTTCACCCGACGACCCCAACCGTCCATAGCAGAATTCCTAGTTAATAGAAGCTACATTCCCTTCTTTACCAGGTAGTCAATCAGGTCGGCAACACGGCAGGAATAACCCCATTCGTTGTCATACCATGCAAGAACTTTCGCCATATTGCCGCCGAGAACCATGGTTGAAGGACTGTCAACAATTGAGGAAAGCGAATTGCCTTTAAAGTCAACCGAGACTAGCGGTTCGTCGCATACACCAAGGTAGCCCTTCATCTTGCCGTTTGCAGCTGCTCTCAGAGCATCGTTAATTGCATCTTCTGTTGCCTCTTTCTCAAGCTCTACAACGAGGTCAACAAGCGAAACTGTCGGGGTCGGCACTCGAAGTGCTATACCATGCATCTTGCCTTTAAGCTCAGGAATTACAAGTGAAATGGCTTTCGCAGCTCCTGTGGTTGTCGGGATTATGCTCAATGCGCCAGCCCTTGCTCGTCTTAGGTCTTTGTGAGCCTGGTCAAGAATTCTCTGGTCATTCGTGTAGGCATGAACTGTTGTCATGAATCCCTTCACGATGCCAAAGCTATCCTGAAGTACCTTCGCTACCGGAGCGAGACAGTTGGTTGTGCATGAGGCATTTGAGATAATTGTGTGCTTTGCCGGGTCATACATGTCCTCATTCACACCTAGAACGACAGTAATGTCTTCGTTCTTTGCAGGAGCGGTAATGATGACCTTTTTGACAGAATCTCGCAGGTGAGCTTTCGCTTTCTCTGCATCGGTGAAGATGCCCGTAGACTCAACGACGACCTCAACACCGTGATCGCCCCATGGAATGGCGGTGGGGTCCTTCTCAGCATAAACGAAAATCTTCTTGCCATTTACAACGATGTCTTTTTCCTCCGCAACAACATCGCCGCAGAAGATTCCGTAGCTGGAGTCATACTTGAATAGGTGTGCGTTCGTCTTGGCATCCACAATGTCATTCAGGGCGACTACCTCAATCTCATCGGGGTATTTGTCAAGAATCGCCCGCAGGGTGAGTCTACCAATGCGTCCAAAACCATTGATACCAACTTTTACAGCCACCTGATAACCTCCTTTGATTTTATTTTCTAGCCTAGGAAAGTTTGTTTACCAGACCAGAAAGCGCTATGATGCCTTTTCATTCGGCTGTCGAATGAAAACCATTGTATTTTAGCCAAGGGTTGTATGTGTGTCAAGCTTTCAGCTATCTAGGCAGGAATGATTTTTCAAACACCAGCCTAATAATAGCCTGAGCAAGCTTTTGGGGGTCATGCCGTACTACTTCGGTTTCACTGATGTAATTCCCCGTTACAGGTTTATACCCCATTTCACGGATTGCATCTACATCGGGCGAAACCAGCTCAGCACCTTCGCGCTGGTACTTCTCTAGTAGACGGATAGAGGGAACTTCTTTGTTCACGAGGACATAATTGAAGATGCGCTTTCCAGTATGTTCAAAAATTGCCCTCACATGGTCAGAAGCGCGGTAGCCATCGGTCTCGCCAGGTTGCGTCATCACATTACATACGTAAATCTTCACAGCGTCAGAATCCATTATTGCCTCTACTATACCTTTCACTAGAAGGTTTGGAATCACACTAGTGTAGAGGCTTCCTGGGCCAACAACAATAGCATTAGCAAGCCTGATTGCTTCCAAAGTTTCATCGAGCGGCATAACATCTTCCGGGAAAAGCGATATACGTTTTATTGCTAGAGGTGATTTTGCGATGTTAGTTTCGCCTTCTAAAATAGAACCATCCTCCATCTCCGCCCGAAGAACTACATTCTGCAAAGTAGATGGCAACACGCGCCCGCGGATTGCGAGAATATTGCTTGTTTCCTTTATTGCTCTCTCAAAATCACCAGTAATGTTAGTCATGGCAGCTATTAGCAGGTTGCCAAAAGAATGGCCCGCCAACCCATCGCCTACCTCATCAAACCGATGCTGGAACAGTTCGGTCATTAGGGGTTCTGCGTCTGCCAAGGCGACAAGACAGTTCCTAATATCACCAGGAGGCAACATTCCAAACTGTCGCTGAAGTCTGCCCGAGCTACCGCCGTCATCGGTTACCGTAACAATTGCCACGATATTACTTGTGTGTTCCTTTAAACCCCTTAGGAGGGCAGAAAGGCCTGTTCCGCCGCCGATTACGACCATCCTATGTCCCTGAGCAAGATGTCGGCGCTTGTAAATTACATCGGCTAGGCGGTCCTTATCCTGTGGACTTATCACGCTGGCGATGGATGCAATTACCTGCCGGAAGCTTACGAATATCAACGATAACCCAACTAAAATGAAGAGAATGGAAAGTGGGATATAGACTCTTGGTTCGCTGAGGTTTAGTGGCTTTGGTAAAAACTCACTACTCGTTTGATAGACCCAATTTGCAACATTGTTAAGGTAATCAACTACCTGAGTATTCGTAATGAGGGTAACTCCGATTATCACTAAGAACACGCCGACGGGTGTCAGGAATAACCAGCGCTTCACACGCATGCCAGGATAAAGCCATTTAAGCGCGCTTTTTAACCTTCTCTTCCATGGCATTACAACGCTACTCCTTTGCTACATCCCTGTGCTTGACAATTACTTTGTAATTTTTACCCTTCAAAAAGGCAGCTAGCTTATTGGCTATAACGACAGACCTGTGTCTGCCCCCGGTGCATCCAATTGCAATATTCAAATATGCTTTTCCTTCATTTTCATATTGCGGCAATGAAAAATCAATTAAACCAAGAAGCCGCTGCATAAACTCTTTTGTCAATGGGTCATTGGTAACATATTCTTCAACTGGCTGGTCGCGGCCATCAAACGGGCGCATTTCGGGCACATAATGGGGATTTATTAGGAACCGAACATCGAAAACGAGGTCTGCGTCGAGTGGTAGACCCCATTTAAACCCAAAGGAAGTAACTGTTATAATTAGCCCAGCATCCGAGCTGTCGTCTCCAAAATAAGTCACTATTTCAGTTTTTAAGCGCGCCGGGTCAAGCTCTGAGGTATCTATCACTTTGTCGGCTAGCTCTTTTAAGTCCACGAGCATCTTTCGTTCCAATGCTATGCTCTCCAGAATGCCATGGCACCTGTCAAACAAGGGATGTTTGCGGCGCGTTTCCTTAAACCTCTGGACGAGCACCTCCTCGCTGGCATCGAGGAAAAGGATTCTAGCTTTCTTGAACCCATCGAAAAGGATTGGCAGCGCCTTCGTAAGGTCAGAAAGGAGTTCCCCCGAACGAACATCTACCACAACAGCAATTCTCTCGTCGGCGCATTCGCTGTTTCTGCAAAACTCGCGCAAGTTCGGCAAGAGGTTTGGAGGAAGGTTATCAACGCAGAAATAACCCATGTCCTCAAATGCCCTAATCGCAAGCGTCTTTCCAGCGCCAGACATCCCTGTTACAATAACTAGCTGCATGTCCCTCTACTTCCTATGTCCAATTAGATTATTCGCCAAGCCGCTGATTATTCCCATTACAACGGAGCCGAACAATGCCGCAAGCGGCCCCTTCACTACAAAACCGGGAACAAGCTGGCCGGCAAGCCAAAACATCAAGCCGTTTATAAGAAACGTAAATATCCCAAGCGTTAGGCAATTCAACGGGAGCGTGAGGATTACTACAATGGGCCTGATTAGAGCATTTATAATACCAAGAACTACAACCGCAAGCAAAGCTGAAAACGCACCAGTAAGTCGAATTTCCAATCCAACCTTCTGAGCCAAAAACGCAGCTGCATACAAAGCAATCACGCTAATTAGCCACCTAATCGCTAAGCCTTTCATCTATTCGTACCCCTACCCTACTCAAAACAAAAAATTGCTAAAACACTACACAACTGCCGCACGTTCTAATTCAAGCAGTCTTGCCTTCATGTCAACGCCACCACTAAATCCGCCCAGCTCGCCATTTGATTTTATCACGCGGTGACATGGGATTATAAGCGGGATTGGGTTTTTGGCAAGCGATTGACCGACCGCGCGGTAAGCTCCCACCTTTCCAATCCTTTCAGCAACCCAAGCGTATGACCTAACATCTCCATACCCAATCTCCGATGTGGCATCCCAAACAAGGCGGTCAAATTCATTCTGCCCGCTTAAATCAACCTCACAATTGAAGTTAACAGTCTCCCCATTAAAATAACGAATGATTTGCTCAGCAATTAAATCAAAATCACTATCTGATTCGATAGCAAGCTCACTCGTTCCTTTAATTAGCCTACAATAAGCCTCATCCCTTGTAGCTGCCGGAAGCGAAAGCCTGCAAATGCGGCCGTTGGCATCTCCAAGCAATCCAACCCAGCCAAAACAAGTGTGTATCAATCTGTATATCTTTTTGGTCATTTCTTAACTATTCTTTAACCGTTCGTGTATTTCCTCTGCAATCGGTTTGGTTATGCCGGGCACCTTGAGAAGGTCCTCGATGCTAGCTTGCTTTATAGCCACAACCGAACCAAAATGTTTTATGAGCGCCCTACGACGCTTCGGCCCAATCCCTGGAATGTCGTCAAGCAGTGATTTCTTTGCCTTCTTCTCTCGAAGCTTTTGGTGATACGCTAGCGCAAATCTGTGAGCCTCATCGCGGATTTGCTGCAAGAGATGCAGTGCCTTCGAATCAAGTGGAAGAAGTATCGGCTCAGGCCTTTCGGGGATGTAGATTTCCTCGAACTGCTTCGCCAGCCCAACAACCGGAATCGTCAGCCCCGCCTCCGAAAGCACCTCTAGAGCGGCGTTTAGCTGGCCTCTCCCGCCATCAATCAACAGAAGATCCGGCAAATTGGCGAATCTTTCTTCCTCTTTCTTTGCAAATCTTCGCCGGAGAACTTCGCGCATCATCCCATAGTCATCCGGTTGATTTATTGTTTTAATCTTGAAACGGCGGTAGTCCGACTTCGCAGGCATTCCGTCCTCGAAGACAACCATTGACCCAACTGCTTGCATACCTTGGATATTTGAGATATCGTATGCCTCAATGCGACGCGGAATATTGGGTAGCTCCAATACTTCCTTCAACGCCTCCATCATTTCCATCTTGCGTGATTCATCCTCGGCAGAGAGCTCTGCCTCCCGTTCCGCGGCAAGCGCCGCATTGACCGCCGCCATCTCCACAATCTTCTTCTTCTCACCACGCCGCGGGTAAGTCAGACGAACCGCCCCACCCCGCTTAATCTTCAGCCACTCCTCAATGACTTTTCTGTCCGGAAGTTCGTGGGAAATGAGTATCTCCGGTGGAACAGCCGCGCCCCTGCCGTAATACTGCTTGACAAATTCCTCCAACGCATGCTCAGCCGTCTCATCGGTTATCCCCTCCATGAAAAACGTTTCCTGCCCAATGAGACGCCCAGACCTAATAAAGAAAACTTGGACGCACGCCGTTCCATTCTTGGTCGCCAGAGAGATAACGTCTTGCTCCGCATGCGCAGTGCTGATTATCTTCTGCCTTTCAACTACCTTGTTAATAGCTTCGATTTGGTCCCGCAGACGAGCCGCTCTCTCAAACTCAAGATTTTCAGCCGCCTGCTCCATTTCCTCGACCATCCGCTTCACCAGCGATTCATGCCGCCCTTCGAGAAATAGGCAGGTGTCGCGAACCAGGATGGCGTATTCCTCAGCGCCAATCTTCCCCGAACAAGGAGAAAGGCACTGCTCAAGATGGAAGTTCAAACACGGCCTATCTTGCTCAGAACCACTAAGCTTTTTGTTGCAACTTCGTATCTTGAAGACCTTCCGAATTAGACGCTGGGTGTCCCGCACGGCTTCCGAGTTCGTATAGGGCCCAAAATACTTGTTTCCATCCTGCTTCGACCGGCGAGTTATGATTACGCGGGGGAAAGGTTCGCTTAAAGTTACGCACAAGTAGGGATAATGCTTGTCGTCCCGCAGGCGCACGTTGTAGCGCGGCCGATGCTGTTTGATTAGGTTGCATTCGAGCATCAGCGCCTCAACTTCGCTGTCGGTAACCAGCCAATCAACGTCGGCAACCTTTGCAACCATTGCCGACACCTTCGCAGGATGCATCTGCCCTTTTTGGAAATATGAGCGGACGCGCGCACGAAGCGAGGCGGCTTTTCCAACGTAGATGACCTCTCCACGCTCGTCTTTCATCATATATGCCCCAGGCTTCGCAGGCACGTGGGCTAATTTCTTCTCTAGGTCTGCGTTCATCTTACTCTGTCTGCCTTCAAAAGGGAACTTAGGGAGTCTTTCAGCAAAGTTAACAAAAACGAATGGCTTTCTTCTTTCCTACTGCGAGACGTTCAGCACACGCTTCAAGAACTGTCCGGTGTATGAAGCCTCAACTCTCGAAACTTCCTCCGGCGTTCCGCATGCAATCACCTGCCCGCCGTTTTCGCCGCCCTCGGGTCCAAGGTCAATGATGTAGTCCGCACTTTTTATTACGTCAAGGTTGTGCTCGATTACGATAACAGTATTCCCAGCATCTACCAACCGATTCAATACATCGAGCAGTTTTTGGATGTCCGCAAAGTGAAGGCCAGTCGTCGGCTCGTCTAGTATGTAGAGCGTCCGCCCTGTGCTTCTTTTAGAAAGCTCTGCGGCAAGTTTCACCCGCTGTGCCTCGCCGCCAGAAAGCGTTGTCGCTGGTTGCCCAAGCTTTATATAATCCAACCCAACGTCATGAATTGTCTGCAACCGCCGTGTAATCGAGGGGATGTTCTTGAAGAACTCGAGGGCAGTGCTGACAGTCATGTCCAAAACGTCGGCGATGTTCTTCCCCTTGTATCTTACCTCCAACGTCTCCCTATTATACCGCTTCCCCTTGCATACTTCGCAGGGCACATACACATCAGGAAGGAAGTGCATCTCTATTTTGATGATGCCATCGCCCCGACACGCTTCACACCTTCCGCCTTTTACGTTGAAGCTGAAGCGGCCCGGTTTGTAGCCCCTAACACGCGCGTCCGGAGTGCTTGCAAAAAGGTCGCGGATTAAATCAAACGCTCCGGTGTAAGTTGCAGGGTTTGAGCGCGGCGTTCTACCAATGGGAGACTGGTCTATATCAATTATCTTATCAATGTGCTCAATTCCCGTAATCTCATCATGGTCGCCCCAAGAGCCGTGAGAACCGTGCAACTGATACATAAGCCGCGGGTAAAGCGTTTCTTGAAGGAGCGTGCTCTTACCAGAGCCGGACACGCCAGTGACGCAAATGAAAGTCCCCAGAGGAAATTTTACGTTAATATTCTTAAGATTGTGCTGCCGTGCACCTTTGATTTCAATGAACTCACCGCTTGGCTTCCTCCGCTTTCGAGGAACGGGAATCCTCTTGACGCCGCTGAGGTACTGCCCTGTAACTGAGTCCTTATGCTTGATAACGTCTTCCAGCGTGCCAGAAACGACAATCCACCCGCCTCGCTCGCCTGCGCCAGGTCCTATGTCAATTATGTGGTCCGCACTGCGGATGGTCTCCTCGTCATGTTCAACCACGATGATTGTGTTGCCGAGGTCCCTCAGCTTGATAAGAGTGTCTATCAGCTTTCTATTGTCGCGCTGATGCAGTCCAATGCTCGGCTCATCGAGTATATAAATGACGCCCATCAGTCCAGAGCCAATCTGCGTCGCTAGACGAATCCTCTGCGCCTCTCCACCCGCCAACGTGGCGGCGGGACGGTCGAGCGTGAGGTAGTTGAGCCCGACGTTAATAAGAAAACCCAGCCTAGTCTTAATCTCTTTTATGACCTGCCGCGCGATTGCGTATTCCCGCTCGCTAAGTTTAATCTCGTCGAAGTAGCGATAGGCTTGCTCAACAGTAAGGGCGCTCACCTCCGATATGTTCATGCCGTTGATTGTTACCGCAAGGCTCTCCGGCTTCAGACGCAGTCCGTTGCACGAAGGACACTTCCGCGTAGACATGTATCTCTCCGTCTCCTCGCGCACAATCTGCGAGGTCGTCTCTTTGTAACGTCGGTCCAGGATGTTTACAATCCCTTCGTACGTCGTTTCAAACCGCCTTATCCGCCCATAACGATTTCTGAACGTTACGCAAACGGCGTGATCAGTACCGTAAAGGATTGCGTTGATTTGTTCATTGGTGAGCTCCCTAATGGGAGTCCGCGTAGAGAAGCCTAGAGCCTCAGCCAACCCAGAGAGCAAAGCCGGGTAATACTCGCTAACTGCCCTGCGGAGCGGTGCAATTGCGCCTTCCTCAATGGAAAGATTTTTGTCCGGTATGATAAGGTTTGGGTCAAGCTCTGTATGCGTTCCCAACCCGTGGCAGTCGGGGCAAGCGCCGTATGGACTGTTGAACGAGAAGTTCCTTGGTGCAATCTCCCCGAGGCTAATCCCGCACTCGGTGCAGGCAAAATTTTCAGAGAAAAGCATCTCCTCGCCGTCAATGACGTCAATGCCAACCGTGCCCTGCCCCATCTTAAGCGCGGCTTCAACAGAATCTGCCAACCGCTTTTCAATCCCCGGCTTAACAATGAGACGGTCAACGACGACGTCTATCCAATGTTGCTTATACCTGTCAAGCTCGATGTCATCGGTTACTTCGTAGGTCTTCCCGTCTACACGAACGCGCACATAGCCTTCCTTTCGGATGTCCTCGAATACATGTCTGTACTCGCCCTTTCTGCCGCGAACCACAGGCGCTAGAACTTGTATCCTAGTCCCTTCAGGAAGAGCCATAATCGCGTCCGCCATTTGCTCAACGGTTTGCTGGGCGATCTCCCTGCCGCATTTCGGGCAATGGGGATGTCCTACCCTGGCAAATAACAGGCGCAGATAATCGTAAATTTCGGTGATGGTACCTACGGTAGAACGGGGATTATGGCTGGTTCCCTTCTGGTCGATTGCAATCGCCGGACTGAGTCCCTCAATATAATCCACCTCTGGTTTTTCCATTCTACCCAGAAACTGCCTGGCGTAGGCTGAAAGCGATTCCACATAACGTCGCTGACCTTC